>JBFEXG010000034.1:0-13847 GCA_041546005.1 Paracoccaceae bacterium | reverse complement strand
CCTCGCACCTCGATCTGACGTTCCAGACGAACGACGGGCCGGTTCACGCGCTTCGCGATGTGTCGCTCGATATCGGCAAGGGCGAGTTTGTGTCGTTCATCGGCCCCTCGGGCTGTGGCAAGACGACCTTTCTGCGCTGTATCGCGGGGCTTGAAGAGCCGACGGGCGGGACGCTCACGGTCAATGGCCTGACGCCCGATGCCGCGCGGCGCAACCGTGCCTATGGCTATGTGTTTCAGGCGGCGGGGCTTTATCCGTGGCGGACCATCGGCGGCAATGTCCGGCTGCCGCTCGAGATCATGGGGTTCTCCAAGGAGGAACAGGCCGAGCGGGTGAAGCGGACGCTTGAGCTGGTTGACCTTGCGGGGTTTGAAAAGAAGTTCCCGTGGCAGCTGTCTGGTGGGATGCAGCAGCGGGCCTCGATTGCCCGCGCGTTGGCGTTCGACGCCGATATCCTGTTGATGGACGAGCCCTTCGGCGCGCTCGACGAGATCGTGCGCGACAGGCTGAATGAGGAGCTGTTGAAGCTCTGGGATCGCACCGGCAAGACCATCGGGTTTGTTACCCACTCGATCCCTGAGGCCGTCTATCTCTCGACCAAGATCGTGGTGATGAGCCCGCGTCCGGGGCGGATCACCGATGTGATCGAAAGCACCCTGCCGCGCGAGCGCCCGCTCGATATCCGCGACAGCGCCGAGTTCATCGCCATCGCCCATCGCGTGCGGGATGGCCTGCGGGCGGGGCACATTGATGACTGAGGCCCGCGCATGAAGGCTTTGGGACCAATCCTCGCGGTCGTCGCGGCGATCATCGCGCTGTGGTATGTGGCGGCGGTGCCGATGAACATCTCAGAGGTGCTGACGCAGGCCGAACGCGGGGGCGCGGTGGTCGAGCCGGAAGGCGCGATGACCCGGCGGGATATGAGCCGCTTTGTGCTTGTTGCATTGAACACCGAACACCTTGCCGAAAGCTGGAGCATGGAGCGGGCGCGCCTGCCCGCCCCGCATCAGGTGATCAAAGAGCTTTGGGCCTCGACCTGGGATGAAGAGGTCAATGGCCGGCGCGGGATCGTGAAGTCGGGGAGCCTGTCGAACCGGTCGCTGATCTATCACGGCTCGATCACGCTGGGGGCGACCATCGTCGGTTTCCTGATCGGGTCGGGCCTTGGCATCCTATTGGCTGTTGGGATCGTCCATAGCAAGACGATGGATATGTCGGTCATGCCTTGGGCGATTGTCAGCCAGACCATCCCTATCGTCGCGCTCGCGCCGATGATCATTGTCGTGCTCTATTCCATCGGGGTTGAAGGGCTTTTGCCCAAGGCGGTGATCAGCGCCTATCTGAGCTTCTTCCCCGTGGTCGTCGGCATGGTGAAGGGCCTGCGCAGCCCCGACGCCATGCAGACAGACCTCCTGCGGACCTATAACGCCAGCAAGCCTCAGGCCTTCTGGATGCTGCGCCTGCCGGCCTCGGTTCCCTATCTCTTCGCCTCGCTCAAGATCGGCATCGCCGCGAGCCTTGTGGGCGCGATCGTCGGTGAATTGCCGGTCCAGCGCGGCGGCCTTGGGGCGCGGATGCTCGGGGGCAGCTATTACGGCCAGACCGAACAGCTTTGGGCGGCGCTCCTCTTTGCTGCGGCGATGGCGGCGATCCTCGTCTGGCTGATCGGCTGGATCGAGGGCAAGACGTTGCGGCGGATGGGGGTTTGGTCATGATCCTCGTTCTGCTTGCCGTTGCCGTCTGGATCGGCGCCTGGGCCTTCAATGGCTGGCTCGCCAATGGTCGTCTTTCCGGCCTTGCCTCCGTGCGTCTTGCGGTGCCGCTGATCTTCGGGGCGACGGTGATTGTCGTCTGGGAAATGATCGTGCGCGGGCTTTCTGTTCCGCCGGTGATCCTGCCGCCGCCGAGCACCATCGTCGATGCCTTTTTCGGCAATTTCGGCATCCTCTGGCCCGACTTTGTCCAGACCTTCGCCAAGGGCGCGCTGGGCGGCTACGTCATCGGCTGTGGCGCGGCGCTTCTGACGGCGATCCTCGTCGACCGTTATGATTTCCTGCGGCGTGGCCTCTTGCCCGTGGGCAATTTTATGGCCGCCCTGCCCATCGTTGGCACCGCGCCGATCCTTGTGATGTGGTTCGGCTTCGACTGGCAGTCGAAGGCCGCCGTTGTCGTCGTCATGGTCTTCTTCCCGATGCTGGTGAATACGGTCGCCGGCCTTCAGGACACGAGCGCCATGCAGCGCGATCTGATGCGGACCTATGGATCGAACTATTGGCAGACGCTGTTCAAGCTACGGTTCCCCGCCGCGCTGCCCTTCATCTTCAACGGCCTCAAGATCGCCACCACGCTCGCGCTGATCGGTGCTATCGTGGCGGAGTTCTTCGGCTCCCCGACTCGCGGCTTGGGTTTCCGTATATCCACCTCGGTCGGTGCGCTGGCTCTCGACGTGGTCTGGGCGGTGATCGTCGTTGCCGCTCTTACGGGAACGGCATTCTACGGAGCGGTCGCATGGCTCGAGCGGCGGATGACCTTCTGGCATCCCTCGCAACGCAAATAAGAATACCGGCCGAAAAAAGGCCGGAGGTATCAAGCAAACCTGACAAGGAGGTCAGACAAATGAAGAAGTTGGTAAGCACGGCGGCCCTGGCTGCCGTTTTGGGCGCCCCGGCTTGGGCGGCCGATGACGTGACACTTCAGTTGAAGTGGGTCACGCAGGCCCAGTTCGCGGGATATTATGTGGCGCTGGATCAGGGGTTCTATGACGAGGAAGACCTCAACGTGAAGATCCTCGCCGGCGGCCCCGACATTGCGCCGGGCCAGGTTCTGGCGGGCGGTGGCGCCGACGTGATGATCGACTGGCTCCCCTCCGCACTTGCGGCTCGCGAGAAGGGCCTGCCGATCGTCAATATTGCCCAGCCGTTCAAGTCGTCGGGCCTTATGCTCACCTGCTGGAAAGACACCGGCATCACCGGTCCGCAGGATTTCCGCGGCAAGACCATCGGTGTCTGGTTCTACGGCAACGAGTATCCGTTCCTGAGCTGGATGAGCCAGGAAGGTATCCCGACCGATGGCGGCGACAATGGCGTGACGGTTCTTAAGCAGGGCTTCAACGTCGATCCGCTCCTGCAGCGGCAGGCCGACTGTATTTCGACCATGACCTATAACGAGTTTGGTCAGGTTCTGGATGCGGGCGTGAGCCCTGATGAGCTGGTGACCTTCAAGTACGAGGACGTAGGTGTGGCCACGCTTGAAGATGGCCTCTATGCGCTCGAAGCCAACCTTGCCGATCCGGCCTTCGTGGATCGCATGGTGCGCTTTGTCCGTGCGTCGATGAAGGGCTGGAAGTGGGCCGAAGAGAATCCCGAAGATGCGGCGATGATCGTTCTCGACAACGACGAGACCGGCGCCCAGACTGAGGCGCATCAGGTCCGGATGATGGGCGAGATCGCCAAGCTCACCGCCGGTTCGAACGGTGCGCTCGACGAGGCCGATTTCAACCGCACCGTCCAGACGCTTCTGGCGGGCGGTTCGGACCCGGTTATCACGATGGAGCCGGTTGGTGCCTGGACCCATGCCATCACCGATGCCGCTCTGAACTAGGGCCTAGGACATTGCAGGAAACGCCCCGCCGATGTGCGGGGCGTTTTCGTTTGGATCGTCTGCGCGATCCAAAGGCCTCCGGCGGGAGTATTTAGAGCCAAAAGAAAGGTTTTTGTTGCCGAGACTGCGGGCGGCTGTATGGAAGGCGGGCGAACAGGAGCGGAGTTTCTCATGGCCTATTTGCTGGGGGTCGATACCGGCGGGACCTATACCGACGCGGTTGTGATCGATGAGGCGGCGGATCGGGTGATCGCCAGTGCCAAGTCGCTGACCACCCGGCCCGACTTGGCGTTGGGCGTGGGTCGGGCCATTGATGCGGCGATTTCCGACGCAGGGGTTGCCCCGTCCGAGATCGCCATGGTCTCGCTTTCGACGACGCTTGCGACCAATGCCCTTGTCGAGGGGCAGGGCGGGCGCGTGGCGCTCGTGTTCATCGGATTCGACGAAAAGGAACTGGGCCGCGCGGGCCTTATGGATGCGCTGCACGGTGATCCGGTTGTCCGGCTTTCTGGTGGCCACAGCCATTCTGGCAGCGAGGCGATGCCACTCAATCTCGTGGCGTTGGAAGAGGCGCTTGGCGGGCTTCCCAAAGGGATCACCGGTTTTGCCGTGGCCGCAAGCTTTGCCACTCGCAATCCGGCGCATGAGGTCGCGGCGCGCGATGTCATCCGCCGTGTGACCGGCAAGCCGGTGACGTGCTCGCACGAGCTCTCCTCGGCGCTCGGTGGGCCCAAGCGGGCGCTGACGGCTGTTTTGAATGCGCGCCTCATCGGCCTGATTGCGCGGCTCATTCAGGCTTGCGAAGCGCATCTCAAACAGATTGGCGTCGATGCCCGGCTTATGGTCGTGCGTGGCGACGGGGCGCTCGTCTCAGCCGAACTGGCACGGGAGAAGCCCATCGAGACAATTCTCAGCGGCCCCGCCGCCTCGATTGCCGGGGCGAGCTGGCTCACCGGCGAGAGCGATGCGCTGGTCAGCGATATCGGCGGGACGACGACCGACATCTGCCTTCTGCGTGATGGTCGTCCGGCGATTGATCCGCAGGGCGCGCGCGTTGGGCCCTATCGGACCATGGTCGAGGCTGTGGCGATGCGAACATGGGGCCTTGGTGGCGACAGCGAGGTGCATCTAACCGCAGGGCTGGAGGGTGGCTTGCGGCTTGGGCCCAAGCGGGTCATGCCGATTTCGCTTCTGGCGCGGGATTATCCGCAGGTTGTTCACAAGGCGCTCGATATGGCACTGGCGACAGGCCTGCCGTCCGAGGATGGCGGGCGCTTCGTCGTGCCTGTGTGGAATGAAGTGCCTGAGGGTCTCGACGCGCGGGAAGAGGCGATTGCGCTGCGACTGGCAGGTGGGCCGCTGAAGCTTGGCGATGCAGTCAAATCGCGCATGGAAGGGCCGGCGCTCACGCGGCTCGTGGCGCGCGGGCAGGTGATGATGGCGGGGGTGACGCCATCTGATGCGTCGCACGTTCTTGGGCGCGTGGATGCATGGGATGCCGAGGCGGCGGAGAAGGCGCTGCGGCTTTTCTCACTGCGGCGCAAGGGCAGCGGTGACCGGGTGGCCGAGAGCGCCGAGGCGCTGGCCGCCAAGATTATCGACCAGCTGACACGCCAGACGGTCGCCTGCCTTCTCGAAGCGGCCTTTGCTGAGGATAGCCGCGATTGGGCCGATCCGGCGGGCCTAGCCGACCATCCCCTGACCCTTGCTGGGCTCGACCGGCATCACGGGGTCATCAGCCTCAGCCTCAACCTTGGTGTTCCGGTCATTGGCCTTGGCGCTTCGGCGCCGTCCTACTACGGCGCGGTGGGCGAGAGGCTGAATACGCGGATGATCCTGCCCGAGCACGCAGGCGTGGCGAATGCCATCGGTGCGGTCGTCGGCCAAGTGGCGATGCGCGCGAGTGGCACGGTCACCTCCCCGGGGCCCGGGATGTTTGTGGCACACCTCGGAGCGGGCCCGCAGCAATTCGGCGGGCGCGACGAGGCAATCGCGGCGCTGACATCCGAGCTGCAAACGGATGCGACGGCCCGCGCGCGGGCGGCGGGGGTTGAAGAGATCCGCATCAAGGCCGAGAGCGAGGTCCGCGAGGTCGAGATCGAGGGTCAGCCGATGTTTATCGAGGCCACGGTCCGCGTGACCGCGCAGGGTCGCCCTCGGATCGCCCAGAGCCAGTGAGAAGGGCATAGACCACCCGATTGTCATGCGCTAACAGTGCGGCAATTCTGCCCTGCTGGGGTGTGAGAAAAGAGGGATTCATGGCTATCCGTGTTACCGTCTGGGGCGAGAACGTCCACGAGCAGACCAACAAGATCGTCGCCGGTCTGTATCCCAAGGGGATGCATGGCTGCATCGCCGAGGGGCTGAACGAAGACGCCGGGATCACCGCGACCACGGCAACGCTTCAGGACGCGGAACACGGCCTGACCGCCGAGCGCCTTGCCGAGACCGATGTACTGATCTGGTGGGGCCACGCGGCGCATGGCGATGTGGCCGACGAGATCGTCGAGCGGGTGATCGAGCAGGTCTGGGCGGGCATGGGCCTGATCGTTTTGCACTCGGGCCATTTCGCCAAGGTCTTCAAGCGGCTGATGGGCACGCCCTGCAACCTCTCGTGGCGAGAGGCGGGCGAGCGCGAGCGGCTCTGGGTTGCCTCGCGGAGCCATCCGATCGCGGCAGGCCTGCCGGATCACTTCGAGATCGAGAACGAAGAGATGTATGGCGAGCCCTTCGGTATCCCCGAGCCGATGGAGACCGTCTTTATCAGCTGGTTTCAGGGCGGCGAGGTGTTCCGCTCGGGCGTGACCTACCGGCGCGGCGCGGGCAACGTCTTCTATTTCCGCCCCGGCCACGAAGCCTATCCGACCTATTTCGATGCCAACGTCCGCCGCGTGCTGAAGAATGCGGTGAAATGGGCGCACAACCCAACGCCGCGTCTGACGGGCGTGACCGATGCGCCGAATGTGCCGATCAATGAGGCGCTCGAGCCGCTCGAAGAGCGCGGGCCGCGCCTGCACCGTGATGGCGAAGAGGGCTTGAGATGAGCTTGCGTATCCTGATCGTCGGCACCGGCGGCATGGCCAATGCCCATGCCGAAGCCTTTGCCGCCATTGAGGGGGTCGAGGTGGTCGGCGGCGTGGATACCAGCCCCGAGCGCCTTGCCGCCTTCAGCGACAAGCACGGGATTGCCCACCGTTTCGCCTCGCTCGACGAGGCTCTGGCTTGGGGCGAATTCGACGCCGCAACCAACGTGACCCCTGACGCCGTGCATCACCGCACGACAATGCCGCTTCTCGCGGCGGGCAAGCACGTCATGTGCGAGAAGCCGCTCGCAGCCAATCGCGCTGACGCCGAAGAGATGGCCTGCGCCGCCGAGGCGGCGGGTGTGGTGAACATGGTCAACCTGACCTATCGCAACGTGCCCGCGCTGATCCACGCCGCGCGGCTGGTGGCCGAAGGCGCGATTGGCGAGGTCCGGCATTTCGAGGCCGCCTACCTGCAAAGCTGGCTGACCCAGCCCGCTTGGGGCCATTGGGACAAGGAAAGCCAGTGGCTCTGGCGGCTGTCGACGGCGCATGGATCGAAGGGAGTTCTGGGCGATATAGGGGTTCATATCCTCGACTACGCGACCTTCGTGGCCGGCAGCACCGCCCAAAGCGTCAGTTGCCGCCTCACCACTTTCGACAAGGTACCGGGCGGGCGGATCGGGGAATATACCCTCGACGCAAACGACAGCTTCAATATGCACCTTCAGCTGGCGAATGGGGCGGTCGGCGTGGTTCACGCGAGCCGCATGGCCTCGGGGCATTTGAATGATCTGTCGCTGCGCATCTACGGCACCAAGGGCGGCCTCGACGTTCGCTTCGAGAACAACGTGAGTCTCCTGCGGGGCTGCCTTGGCGAAGACATGCCAGCGGCCATGTGGCGCGAGATCGAGACCCCGCCGGTTGAGACTAATTATCAGCGTTTCATCGCCGCGATCCGCGAGGGCCGCACGGAGCGCCCCGATTTCCGCCGCGGCGCCCAGTTGCAAGCCGTGCTCGATTTGGCAGAAGACTCCGATCGCCAGAACGGCTGCGCGCTGAGCCTCTGAGTTCTGTTAAGCCCCTCTCAACCCGACGCTGCTAGTCCGGTGCTGGGTGAGTAGAGGGTGAAGGCATGGGCGCGGACGCGATTGCTCCGGTCATTATCAAACGCAAGAAGGTCTCGGGGGGTGATGGCCACCACGGCGGCGCGTGGAAGGTAGCCATTGGAGCGTTTCCTTTTAATGGGTGGCGCGTTTTACGCCAGGTTTTCGGGAAAGCCGCTGAGCGGCGTTTGATCAGCCATTCTGACGTGTGCCGGAAGAACCGGCCTGTGCTTTGCACGAGGGCAATCTTTGATGCAGGTGCCTAACGGAAAGTGAATCGCAGCGTTCCAAATGCCATGCATTTGAGTGATTACCCTACGCACGGTGTTCGAGCCGACCTGTCTGGCCCCCCTCATCGCCCGGCGTGCCATCCTTGCGATAGGTGCCCAGTCGGGTGTGCGCGCGGTCTATGTCGGCGATGCGTCCGATGGCTGTCTGAACGCCGCGGATCGCCGACGACAAAAGCCGCTGGTTGCGTCCGATGCGGTCGAGCAACAGCCTTGCCTCTTCTGCCGAGAGCTTTGACGCTCCGGCCATCAGCCGTTCCCGCGCGTCGGCCACCGAGGCGAGGGTCGCATAGCTGCCGGACAAGATTGCTTTCCGTTCCGAATCGAGGCCGGACAGAAGTTCATCCATGATCGACTGTGTCATTCATTCTCCCTTTCAGGGCTTCGAAAATGGTTTCCGCAAGACCGATGCCGCCCGCGCGGGCAATCTCTTGGGCCTGCGCCTCTGTCAGAAACGAGGCAAACTGCTCTTCCCCGATGCCGCCGCCAAAGCCGGAGTGTGTTGCGTTGAGCCCGGCACTTTTCAGCATTTCCCTCAGAAAGCTCGCCTCCAGATCCTGCGCTGCCTTGCGCAGGCGCGGCTCCGCATCCTCAGCCGAGAGCCGGGAAAAGACTGATCCGTTCAAACCTGTGATCATCGCAGGCTCCTGTATTCTTCCGAGTCGGCTCAGAATGCGGGGCGGCGGTAAATTTCGAGTAACTTTGATGTGGCAGGCTGCAAGTCGGTTCCAGAAAGGATCAGACCCGGATGCAGATTCACTCTTTCGTTGCAGTAGCCTCAGGCGCCGAAGCATCAGAGGCGGCGATTCCTCTCGAAGGCCAGCCCTCTCGCGGAGCGCGGGAATTTGCCCGGCATCTTGCCGGAGCGGTCGGCGCAGGTGATCCAGATGTTCCAACAACGATCGATGACGGCGCGGTCGAGGCCGCGGCGACCGAAGGCCTGCCGTTCTCCGCGGTCGTCATCGATATTGCGCGAGGGATGCCAGAAACGTCGAACGAGCCGCAGCCTGAAATGCTGGTCGATTCCTCAAGATCAGAGCCGGTTCTGGTGGGCCCGAATATGGTCCTCGGCCGCAATGGGCGCGACGCGCGCTCGGTCGAGGGGGCGACGCTAGAGTCAAAACCAATGGCCAGCCAAGCGCTGTCGCAGCCGCCGTCGGGCATCCAGTCGCCGGCTGGCTTGATACAGGCCGCGGCGCGCCCACAAGAGGCAAACCAGCCCCAAGCCGAACCTCCCGAAGGATCGACCGACAAGATCGTTGTTTCTGTGGTCTCCCGCAGCCCGATGCAGCTTGATCTTCCAACTTCGCAAAAGCCCTCCATACCCCAAGGCGAATCTGCCGAAGGCCGGCTGGCCTTGCCGCATGGGCCCGCCGTCGCGCAGCCGATGCCGCCCGAGCAGGCCAAAGCCTTGGGTCTTGCGCGGGCTCCGGGGATTGTCGGCGAAGACGCGTTGCCAGAACCCGCCGTCGCAAGAGGGATCCGCGAAGCGCCCCGCATTTCGACCGGTGGCGGCGCAATGCCCGACCAAGGGCGCCTGTCGTCGATGGCCCCCGTTCAGGCTACGACGATCGCGCCCGACACTGAGGCCGCGAGCGACAGCAGCAGCGAGAGCCGAAGCGAAAAATCGCAGGATCGACCGATCGAGAAAGCCGAAGCCCAAACCGCAAACCCCGCCAAGGAAAAGCCGGCGTTGCCTACCTTCGTCGCACCTCAGCCTCTCGAGGCGCTCCTTGAGGACGGCGCATCGATCCGGCCCGCCGAGAGCCAGATATCCGGCCCCTCGGGCCTTCTTTCCCATCCGTCTGCGCCCGCTTTTTCATCGGCGTCTTCGGCTGGATTGGGGCACGCCGCAATCCAGCAGCTTGCGGTCGCGATCCGACGATCCGAGGGGGGCGAGATCGAGATTGCCCTCGAGCCCGAAGAGCTTGGGAAGGTCCGGTTGACACTTGCCCCACAGGACACACGCGTGACGGTATCGGTCCTTGTCGAACGCCCCGAAACGCTCGAACTGATCCGCCGACACATCGATGCGCTGACCAATGATCTGCGCCAGCAAGGCTATTCCGAAGTGGCTCTCGATTTTGCGCAAAATCAAAATCAGAAGGGGAACAAGGGCCCGGCAGATCTGCCGCCGCAGGCCGCCGCTTCGGATGAAATGGTGCCGATGGATGTTGGCCCGATTCTTCCCCGCCGTCCGGTTCGTGCCGGCGGGCTGGATCTGCGACTTTAGGAGGTTCTCATGGAAATTCAGCCGAATTCAATAGCACCAGCCGCAACATCCGCACCCCGAAAGTCCGCAGCGATCAGTTCGGACTTCGAGACGTTTCTCAAGATGCTGACGGTCCAGATGCAGAATCAGGATCCGCTCAATCCGATCGATTCAACCGATTACGCCGTCCAGCTGGCAACTTTCTCCGGCGTTGAACAGCAGGTCCGCACCAACCAGATCCTTTCCGACTTGAGCGAACTTTTGGGCGGAAGCGGCCTTGGGCAGGCGGCGCAATGGATCGGCAAGGATGTTTTGGCGATTGCCCCGGCGTCCTTTGAGGGCGATCCACTAACAATCGAAATTCCTGCCACACGCCGGGCCGAATCCCTTGCCCTGATCGTGCGCGACGCGAGCGGTGCCGTGGTTTCGACAGGGCCCGTTCCGACCGGCGCGACAAGCGTGGATTGGGACGGAACCGATGCCTACGGGCATCGACTTGCCGATGGCCCCTATCGGTTCTCGGTTCGCGATGCAAAGGACGCGAGCTATGAGGAGACCCCGGCCGCCGTCTATGCGCGCGTGAGCGAAGTCCGCGCAGGCGAAGAAGGCCTTGTCTTTACATTGCCCGGCGGGATCGAGGTGCCTTTCTCCGAAGTCACTGGCGTGCGCGCTGGCGTCTAGCCGCCCCTCAGCTCCAGAGGCTAAGCGACAGAAGGAACCCCGCCGTCGCCGCTGCGGCGCCCAGAAGGATCAGCGAGGCCGCCAGCCACAGGCTCGGCCCGTCAGGCTCGGGCTCGGGCTTGCCTTGCCGGCTGAGCAGCTCCTCCGCCAGTTTCGGCAGCTTCGGACCGAACCGCGACAAGACCTGCATCGTGCGGATCGCATCGCGGATCGCGGCCTTCGGGCCGATGCTGTCTTTGATATAGGCCTCGACCACGGGGCGCGCGACTTCCCAGATGTTGATATGCGGATCAAGCGAGCGCGCCACGCCCTCGACCACGACCATCGTGCGCTGCAGAAGGATCAGCTCGGTCCGCGTTTGCATCCCGAAACGCTCTGTGACTTCAAAGAGATAGGCCAGAAGCCGCCCCATCGAGATGCGGCTCGCGTCCATGCCGAAGATCGGCTCGCCCACGGCCCGCAGCGCATTGGCAAACTCGTCTACATCCCGGTCGGCGGGAACATAGCCCGCCTCGAAATGCACCTGCGCCACGCGCATATAGTCGCGTTTGATAAAGCCATAGAGGATCTCGGCATAGACCCGGCGGGTATATTCGTCGATCCGCCCCATGATCCCGAAATCAAAGGCCACCACATCGCCGTTGGGGGCAACCTTGAGGTTCCCCTGATGCATATCCGCGTGGAAGAACCCGTCGCGCAGCGCGTGTTGGAGAAAGATCTGAAGAATGCGCGCGGCAATCGCCACGCGGTCGTGGCCTGCAGCATCAATCGCGGCATTGTCGCCCGCATTGACACCCTCGGCCCAATCGAGCGTCATCACCCGCCGCGACGACAGCCCCCACTTGATCTTGGGCACCGTGAATCCCGGATCGCCCTTGGTGTTCTCGGCAAATTCCGAAGCCCCGGCGCTTTCAAGGCGCAGGTCCAATTCGCCCTGAACCACCCCGTCGAAATGCCGGATCACATCCAGCGGCCGCAGGCGGCGCGACGAGGGCGAGAGAAACTCGATCACATTCGCCGCGAAATAGAAGGCGTCGATGTCGCGCTGAAAGGCCCGCTCGATGCCGGGGCGCAGAACCTTGACCGCAACCTCTTCGCCCGTTGTCCTCAGCGTCGCGCGGTGCACCTGCGCGATCGAAGCGGCGGCGATCGAGTCGGAAAAGGCGCTGAACACCTCGTCGACCTTGATCCCCAGCTCACGCTCGATCTCGGCCTTGGCCTCTTCGGTCGAAAACGGCGGCAGCTTGTCCTGCAGAACCCGCAGCTCTTTGGCCAGCTCATCACCCACAACGTCAGGTCGGGTCGAAAGGATCTGGCCAAATTTGATATAGGCTGGCCCTAGCGCCATAATCGCCCGCGTTGCTGGTGGCAACGAAGGATCGCCGCGATAGCCAAGCCACTTGAACGGCAGGGCAAAGGTCCGCGCCGCAAAGCGCAGCACCGGCCCCGCCTCAAACGCGTCGAGCACGACGTTCATCGCTCCCGCCCGCTCAAGCGTCGCGCCGGTGCGGATCAGCCGCCATGTATTGTGGGGCCCGCGCATCCTAGATCTTCCACCCCGAATGCAGGCAGGCGATGCCGAGCGAGAGGTTGCGATAGGCGGCGTTGCCGAAACCGGCGGTCTTCACCATCCCAAGGAAAGTTTCCTGATCAGGAAACTTGCGGATCGATTCAACGAGATACTGATAGCTGTCGCGATCATTGGCGATGGCCTGCCCCATGCGGGGGATCACGTTGAAGGAATAGAGGTCATAGGCCTTCTGCATCATCGGATTGGGCAGCTGGCTGAATTCAAGCACCATCAGCCGCCCTCCGGGGCGCAACACGCGATAGGCCTCGTTCAGCGCCTCTTGCGGGCGCGTCACGTTCCGGATGCCAAAGCTGATGGTGTAGACGTCGAAGGTGTTGTCGGCGAAAGGCAGAGCCATCGCATCGCCCACCACCCAATCGAGGCTTTGGGCCATATCTGCCGCCTCGGCGCGCTTTCGCCCTTCGACCAACATCGATTCGGTCAGATCAAGCACGGTCGCGTGGCCACGGCCTGCGCGCTTGAGGAAGCGGAAGGAAATGTCGCCCGTGCCGCCCGCCACATCCAAGAGCTTCTGCCCCGGTCGCGGCGCGAGCCAATCCATCATCGCGTCCTTCCAGACGCGGTGAATGCCAAGGCTCATGACATCGTTCATCACATCGTATTTCGATGCGACCGAGGTGAAAACGCCTTGCACGCGGCCGGCTTTTTCCTCTTCCCGCACGGTCTCGAAACCGAAATGCGTTGTTCTTTCCGTCGTTTCCGTCATGGCCTCTTGCCGTGAATAATGCGGGCCGAAACAATGGGCACCGAAAGGGGCATACACCGGACCCCCGCCCTAAGGAAGCCTACCATGCCCGAATTGCCCGAAGTCGAGACGGTCCGACGCGGATTATTGCCCGCGATGGAGGGCCGCGTGATCGAGCGGGCCCAGATCAACCGCCCCGATCTGCGCTGGCCCTTCCCCGAAAAGATGAAGGAAAGGCTTGAAGGCAAGCGCGTCCTCGCGCTCCGCCGCCGCTCGAAATACATCCTCGCTGATCTGTCGTCGGGCGAGTCGCTGCTTGTTCACCTCGGAATGTCGGGCCGGATGCTGGTTTCAGGCCGCGTCCTCGGTGAATATCACCAGAATGTCGGCGTCGCCGACGATCACCCCGAGCCGCAAAAACACGATCACGTCGTCCTCGATCTCGAAGGCGGCGCGCGGGTGACCTTTAACGATGCCCGCCGCTTCGGCGCGATGGACCTGCTCGACACCAACACCGCCGAGGATCACTGGCTCCTGCGTGATCTTGGCCCCGAACCCCTTGGCAACAGCTTTGACGGCCCCTATCTGGCCGCCCGTCTCAAAGGACGCGCCAGCCCCATTAAAACCGCGCTTCTGGATCAGAGAATCGTTTCGGGTCTTGG
>JBFEXG010000302.1:0-2956 GCA_041546005.1 Paracoccaceae bacterium | reverse complement strand
AGGCGGCGGCGGTTCATCGGCGCGTTGATGCGGTTGATCTCGACCGTGCCGGCCATGCGCAGGCCACCATCGGTGGGGGTGGTGTAGAACCCGCCCTCGTTCCAACCTACGGGGCGCGAAATCTTGGATCCGTGGTCCTTGTAGACAAGGTGATAGCCGCGCTCCGTCTCGAGCGGCAGGCCTTCGGTACCGCTGCCCTTGACGGACTTGGAGTGTGCGCCCGCGGTGATGACCACACGGCCCGCGCTGACCGTTTCGCGCCCCAGATGCACCGTGACGCCATCCTTGCGCGGCTCGGTCTGATCCACTGCGTCTTGCCGCCATGTGCCGCCAAGGTCGAGGAACCGCTGGTAGAGCCTTGTGACGAATGCCTGCGGGTCGCGCAGGTGGCGGGCGCCGGTGAACCGCAGGCCGCGATGGGGCCGCAGGCGGATCGCCGGTTCGAGATCGAGGATCTCGTCTGAGGAAAGTTCGGTGAAGTCCACGCCAAGACGGCGGCGCATCTCGGTGCCTTCCTTCGATCCTTCCCAGCCACTCTTCGTCGTCCAGATCGAGATCATGTCGTTCGCCACCACGAGGTCTTCCGCCCCCGCCGAGGCGATCAGCGGATTGATCCCGGCATCCGCGTGCGAGAGGAGGCCGGCGAGCGCGGTGGCGATATGGTCGACCTTCGAGGCGCGGCAGTTGTTCAGGAAGGACAGCATCCAGCGCGGGTGGGTGAGCGCGTGCCAGTAGTTGATCGACAGGGGGCTGTCGGAGCTGGCGAGAAGATAGGGCAGGCCGGTGATCACCGAAGGCGAGTTGACCGGCAGGCAGCCATAGATCGCCAGTGTGCAGGCATTGCCATAGCTGGCGCCCGATCCCGGCAGATTGGGATCGCACAAGAGCACCTTGAGCCCGCGCTCCTGTGCCCAGAGAGCCGAAGAGACGCCGACGATGCCTGCGCCGACCACCACCAGATCAAAATCGTTCATTTCCTGCCAACCTCTTGATTCTGCGTCGACGCCCTACCGGAGATGGCCCTTTGGCGCGCCCAGCGTCAATCCCGCGAGCGACATGCAGAATGGATTTGCCGCCTTGGCTGCGCTCGCCTAGGCTCCGGCCGGAAACCCGCAGATCGAGGTGGCCCCGATGCTTCTCAAATCCTACTGGACCGACGGTCTACCGCCTGCCTCAGGCCTTGCCGAGACCTTGCCCGCCAAGGTCGATGTTCTGATCGTCGGCTCGGGCTACACCGGCCTCAACGCCGCCATCGAGACCGCTCGGGGCGGGCGCTCGACGCTTGTGGTTGATGCGGGCGATCCGGGCCACGGCTGCTCGACCCGCAACGGCGGGCAAGTGGGCACCTCGATCAAGCCGTCGCTTTCCAGCCTGACGCAGAAATACGGGGCCGAACGCGCTGCGGCGATCCGGGGTGAGGGGATGGCGGCGCTTGAATGGATCGAAGAGCGGATCGCGGCCGAAGGGATCGACTGCGATTTCCGCCGCACGGGGCGGTTTCACGCGGCGCATTCGCAGACGAAATTCGAGGGGCTGGCCGCCGATGTCGCGGGCCTGCGCAAAGAGGGCATCGAGGTCGAGGTCGTGACCCGCGCCGATCAGCGCCGCGAGATCGGCACCGATGGCTATTATGGCGGTCTCGTCTATCCCCGCCACGCCCAGCTTCAGCCCGCGAAATATCATCGTGGCCTTTTGAACGCGGCCCTCGGGGCAGGGGGCGCGGTCGCGGGGCAGGCGGCAGTCACCGCGATTCGGCGCGAGGGGCCGGAGTTTGTCGCCGAGACCGCCAAGGGCCGGGTCCGCGCCCGTGACGTGATCGTGGCGACAAATGGCTATACCGGGCCGTTCTCTGGTTGGCACCGGCGGCGGGTGATCCCGATCGGCAGCTATATCATCGCGACCGAGGAGCTCCCGAAAGAGCTGATCTCTGGCCTCTTTCCCACCGACCGCGTGATCACCGATACCCGCAAGGTCGTCTGCTACTATCGCACCAGCCCCGATGGCCGCCGGGTGATCTTTGGCGGCCGCGTCTCGGCCTACGAGACCGAGGCGGCGCTTTCGAGCCCGGCGCTCTACGAGAATATGTGCACGCTCTTTCCCGAGCTGCGCGGCTCGAAGATCACCCATTCGTGGAGCGGCACGGTCGCCTATACCTTCGACGAATTGGCCCATATCGGCGTGCATGACGGCATCCACTATTCGATGGGCTATTGCGGCTCGGGCGTCTCGACGGCGAGCTATTTCGGGATGCGGCTGGGGCAGAAGGTCTTGGGGCGCAAAGAGGGGCAAACGGCCTTTGATGGCCTGAGCTTCCCCACGCGGCCCTTCTACACTGGCAAGCCGTGGTTCCTGCCTGCAACGGTCGCCTGGTATCGCTGGCGCGATGCGCGGGATGCGCGGGCCAATCGCAGCTAGAGGCTGGCAGGCGGCAAAAGGTCGGCGAACTCGGCCTTTTGCTTGGCCATGCGCGCCTGAATGGCTTTCATCAGGTCTTCGGGGCGAAGGGCGCCTGCATTCCAGAGCGCGATCTGTTCGAGGCTGTCGGCCACGCTGTGATCGCGGGCATAGCTGATGGCCCGCTTGATCCCGGCAATGGCGAGGGGCGATTTGGCGGCGATCTCGCGGGCGAGGGCGTGGGCTGCGGCAAGGGTCTGCTCGGGGCTCTCGTGCACCGAATTGACAAAGCCCCAGCCCCGCGCCTCTTCGGCGGTGAAGCGGCGGCCGGTATAGGCCAGCTCGCGCACGATGCCGGGCGGGATCAGGTGGGGAAGGCGTTGGAGCGTGCCCACATCGGCGGCCATGCCGATCTCGATCTCCTCGATGCCGAAGCGGGCGTCAACGCTCGCAAGGCGGATGTCGCACGCACAGGCCAGATCGACGCCGCCACCAAGGCAGACGCCGTGGATGGCCGCGACGACCGGCACGCGCAGCTCTTCAAGCGAGGAAAGTGCTGCCT
>JBFEXG010000174.1:0-5289 GCA_041546005.1 Paracoccaceae bacterium | reverse complement strand
GGCCCCGCTTTTCGATTACCGCGAAATAGGCCTGTCCCTTGCCCGCCTCGCGCACCTCAAGCTGATCGCGGCTGAGGCCGGTCGAACGCAGGAAGCCCTCGACCGCCTGATCGGGCGCGGTAATTGCCGGACCTTTGCGCTCTTCACGCACGGCCTTGCTCGCGGCCGACAGCCCCTCGACCGACAACGCCAGACGGCGCGGCGTGGCGAAGGCGGCAGCGCCCGAATAGGTCAGCCCGGCCTCGACAAGCCCGTTGGTCACGAGGCCTTTGAGGTCCTCCGCCGCCCGCGCCTGCATCCGGGCGGGGATTTCTTCGGAGAAGAGTTCAATCAGAAGATCGGGCATTTATTGCAGTCCTTCCGGGACAGGCGGGCAGCCTTCGGGCGCGGGGTTGCCATCAAAGACAACCTCGCCGCAGTGGTTGATCTGGTGCCAGGCAAAACCGCGGCCATCGGGCAAAACCGCGACGACGCGGTCAAAACCGTAGTGGATGTTTTCCTCGCCCATGAACGCAACGGCAGTGCCCTCTTCGAGGGCCGCGCCCAGCGACTTGGCGTCGAAACAGTCGAACCATGCCGGGGCCATATTCGGCACCGGATCGTCATAGATGCGGAAATTCTCGGTCAGCATCCCGAGGCTGTTTGTCACCGAGAAACAGGCGCGGAAACGCAGAGGCGAGCTGTCGGAATCAATAGCCTCAAAATCGTCGTAGACAATCTTGATCGGCTTGCCGATTGCGTTGGCGACAAGTGTAACGCCGCCCGCCTCTTCGTCGGTCACTTCGTCGTAATAGGCATAGACCTGAAGATAATAGAGCGAACCGCCAGCAATCACGGCAGCGGCAACAAGAACGAAGGCTAGAATTTTACCAGTCATACCGAAGCCCCCGCTTCCGTCATCACAAAGGCATCGGCGCATTTCTTGGCAAGCGCCCGGACGCGGCCGATGTAGGCTTGGCGCTCGGTGACCGAGATCACGCCGCGCGCGTCGAGAAGGTTAAAGAGGTGCGAGGCCTTGATGCACTGATCATAGGCTGGGTGGGCTAGAATGATCCGCTTGCCGGTTTTGGGATCATCGGCGGGCATATCGAGAAGCCGGCCGCACTCGGCCTCGGCATCCTCGAAATGGCGCAAGAGCATATCGGTCGTCGCGCCATCAAAGTTGTGGCGGCTGTATTCTTCCTCGGTCTGGCGGAAGATATCCCCGTATTTCAACGGGATCGGCGATTGCGGATCGTTGAAGGGCATGTCCATGACGTGATCAATGCCGAGCACATACATGGCAAGACGTTCGAGCCCATAGGTCAATTCGCCCGAGACCGGCTTGCAGTCATGCCCCCCGACCTGCTGGAAATAGGTAAACTGAGAGACCTCCATGCCATCGCACCAGACCTCCCAGCCAAGGCCCCAAGCACCGAGGGTTGGGCTTTCCCAGTCGTCCTCGACAAATCGGATATCGTGCAGGCTTGCGTCAATCCCAATCGCGGCAAGTGAGCCGAGATAGAGATCCTGCAGATCGGGCGGGCTCGGTTTGATGAGCACCTGATACTGGTAGTAATGCTGTAGGCGATTGGGATTCTCGCCATAGCGGCCGTCGGTCGGGCGGCGCGAAGGCTGCACATAGGCCGCGGCCCAAGCCTTATTCCCTAGGCTCCGCAGCGTCGTCGCCGGATGGAAGGTGCCGGCGCCCACTTCCATGTCGTAGGGCTGCAGCACCGCGCACCCTTTCGAGGCCCAATAGGCCTGAAGCCGCAGGATGATTTCCTGGAAGGAACGGGGTTTGTCGGCCATGATCGTGCTCGCTCTGGTTTGGGTGCTTCAATAGGCTGCGCGGGGGCGGGGGTCAATCAGCGCAAGGCCTGCCGAAAACCACCAAGGAGGCATATTTTCCTGCTGCACGGCGCGATCTTCCTGCTAGGTTGCCCGCCAATGCCCGAAAGGGCCAAATCAGATGACCCGAGCCAAAACCCTATGCTGAAACAAATTCTTGCTGTTCTATTTTTTCTGTTTTCCCCTTTGACCGCCGCCGCACAGGACCAAGCTTGGCTCCAGATCGCCGCCCGCCCCACATCATCTGAAGCCGTCGAGCTTGCTGCCGCCTATTCCGGGGCCCTTGCAAACGTCGAAGGTTATGCTCTCACGTCGGGTTGGTTCGCCGTCGCATTGGGCCCCTATGGGCGGAGCGAAGCCGAGACGATCCTGTCGCGACTTTTGAGCAGCGGCGCTGTTCCCGGCGATGCGTTTGTCTCTGACGGGAGCAATTATCAGGCACGGGTCTGGCCAGATGCGGCCACCGCCGCCGCCCCGGCGCCTGCAGCCCCGGCCGAGCCCGCCGGCCCCGCCGATGAAACGGTCCAAGAGGCCATCGCCTCGGAGGCCCGGCTGAGCCAGACCGAGAAGGAACAGCTGCAAATCGCCCTTCGGTGGGCTGGTTTCTACAATTCCGGTATCGACGGCGCGTTTGGCCGTGGCTCGCGTGCGGCAATGGAGGCTTGGCAGGTTTCGCGTGGGCATGAAGCGACCGGTGTTTTGACGACCGGCCAACGCGCCGCACTTGTGGCTGAATACAACGCAGTTTTCGAGGGGCTGGGGCTAGAGACAGTGACCGATGCGACCGCTGGCATTTCGGCCAAAATTCCGCTCGGCGTCGTCGCGTTCGACAGCTATGAGCCGCCTTTTGCGAAATACGCGCCCTCAGGCGATCTGGCCGCGCAGGTTCTCTTGATCAGCCAGCCGGGCGATGAGCGGCGCCTGCAGAGCCTTTATGATGTTCTCCAAACGCTGGCGATCGTTCCCCGCGAAGGATCGCGCCGCATTCGGTCCGGTGTCTTTGAAATCGATGGGCGAAACGACAGCATCCACACGTCGATCTATGCTCGCCTTGAGGGGGATACGATCAAAGGTATAGCCCTCGTTTGGCCTTCGGGCGACGAAGAACGCCGCAGCCGTCTTTGGACGGATATGCGCGCCTCGTTTGCGCCTCTCGCGGGTGTCCTTGATCCAGAGATGGTCGCGCTTGATGAAAGCCAGTCGCCCGACCTGATTTCGGGCTTCGAGATCCGCCACCCCAAGGTATCGGCCTCGGGCTTTTTCCTCGACGGTGCCGGCGCCGTGCTGACCAGCGCGAGCGTGGTCGAGGACTGCCGCCAACTCACAATCGAAGGCGAGGTGCCGATGCAGTTGGCCTATAGCGACGCCGACTTGGGCCTTGCCGTTCTGAAGCCGACGACGCCTCTCGCCCCGATTGCCAGCGCCCGTTTCCAGACAGCTGTTCCGAAGCTGGGCGCCGACATTGCGGTTGCCGGATATTCCTACGGCGGCGTTCTGTCGATGCCGACCCTGAGCCTTGGAACCCTGGCCGATCTGCATGGGCTGAATCAGGAAGACAGCGTCAAGCGCCTCGATGTCAGGGTGCAGGACGGCGATGTCGGCGGTCCGGTTCTTGATGCGGGCGGGGCAGTTCTGGGGATGCTCCTGCCGCGGCAGGTGACGCAGGCGCAGCTTCCCGAGGGTGTCAACTTCGCGCTGGAGAGCGATACACTGCTGGCTGCCCTCGATGCAGCCGGCATTCGCGCGGCGACGACCACGCGGACCGGTGCGCTCTCGGCAGAAGAGCTCACCCGCGCGGCGGCGGATATCACCGTTCTCGTCGGCTGCTGGGACTAGCCGAGGGCTACATCCGAGGTCACGCGAATGATTGTCGGGCCGTCTGCCTTCAAGGCGGCAGCCAGATCGCGCTTGAACGCGGCAAGGCTCGCGGGCTGCGCCGAATAGGCGCCATAGGCCTCGGCCAGCTTGATGAAATCTGGGTTGCGTTGGATCACCGCATTGGGCGCGATCTGAGCGCGGACCATGCTGGCCTCGATCTCGCCCAGCTTGCCGTTGTCCCACAGGAGGATCGGCAGGCTGAGGCCCAGCTCGACCGCGACGCCAAGCTCTTGGATCGTATACTGAAAACCATAATCTCCGGCGATGGCGATCACCGCCCGATCCCCAACGCCAATCTTGCCGCCTATGGCGGCCGGAAGCGCATAGCCAAGGGTTCCAAAGCCATAGGGATGATGCCAGAGGCCGGGGTGCTTGAGCGGATAGACCTCTTTGGTGGCATAGGCGAACTGGGTCATGTCGGAATAGATCAGCGCGTCTTCGGGCAGCACCTCGCGCATGGCATCGGCCACCGGCAGGATGCCGGGGCGCTCGGCCTCCACCTGCGCGCGCCAGCGGCGGCGGGCCTCTTGGGCCTCAGATGCCGCCCAAGTCGAGCCGGTGTTCCGGCCTTGCAGGGCCGCATTCAAGGCCGCCAACGCCAGCCCCGCATCGGCGCGGATGGCCAGATCGACACGCGGATCACGCGCCAAGACGGAAGGGTCAATGTCGATCCGGATGACCTTGGCTCCCTCCCCGAAACCGGGCACGTCTCGCCAGATATCCACCTCGGCCAGAACCGAGCCGACGATCAGGACACAGTCGGCAGAGGCGATCATATCGGCGCTGTCGGGGCGGGCGAGGACCGAGCCAAGGTGCAGGGGATCATCCGGATCAATCACGCCGCGCCCGGCATAGCTGACGAGGCTGGCGGCCTTGAGGTTGGAGACCAAAGCCCTCGCCTCGGCGGATGCTGCGCGCGCGCCACCGCCGACGATGACAAGCGGGCGGCGGGCGGCGGCGAGAAGTGCTGCGGCCTCTGCAATCTGCTTGGCATCAGGAGCCATTGGCGGCTCAGGCCTTTGGATTGGCTCGGCCGGAAACTCGGGCGCAGCCCCTTCGAGCATGGGGATCGGCACTTGCAGATGCTTGGGCCGCGGCCTGCGGTCCTGAAACTCCGCCAGGGCCTGATCGATACGGGCATAGGCATCCTCGGCGCTTTCCGCCTCGTGTGACCAATCACAAACCGCCGCCCCTGCCCCGCGCTGATCGAGCATCTCATGCAGGCGGCCGTCGTCGGTTCCTCCTTGCGGAAGGCAAGACGAGATCGCCAGCACCGAAACGGAATCCGAATAGGCCTGCCCCAAGGGCGTCATGATGTTACAAAGGCCCGGCCCGGTGATGATGTAACAGATGCCGGGCCGACCCGTCGCACGCGCATATCCATCGGCCATGAAACCGGCGCCCTGCTCGTGGCGGGTCAGAACATGGGTGATCCCGGCCTCTTCGATGCCGCGATACATCTCTTGGTTATGGACGCCCGGTATCCCGAAGATCACATCGACCCCCCTCGCCCTGAGCATATGGGATAGCTGCGCGCCCAAGGGGCGGCCGGAGGTCGGTTCAGTCATTTAGGCTCTCCAG
>JBFEXG010000331.1:0-2591 GCA_041546005.1 Paracoccaceae bacterium | reverse complement strand
TGCCGCGCACGAGGGCTTCTTGCGCGGCCTCTTCCTTGAAGCGCGAGGGGCCGGAGCAATCCTCCCATGTCCCGTGCGCCAGATCCCAAAGGTCGGGCAGATCGCGGTTCATCGCGATGAAATCGCGCAGTTCGGCGTTGGAGAAGCCAAGGTATCCGATGGTCTCGTCAAGCGAGACCCGCAGCGTGAAGGCCAACGTCTCGCCCACCGCCTCGCGCATATCGCCGATCACCTCGCGGGCAAACCGCGCACGGTTCTCGAGGCTGCCGCCGTATTCGTCCGTCCGCTGGTTGGTGGCGCGGCTGAGGAAATGCTGGAAGATGCCGAAGCCATGCGCCCCATACAGGCAGATGAGGTCAAACCCCGCCGTCTGGCACCGCTTGGCGGCATTGACGAACCAGCGGCGCAGGTTGCGGATATCCTCCTTGTCCATCGCGCGGGCCTGCACCGGATCATTGGTGAAGGTGCGGATCGGCAGGGCCGTGGGCGCAAGCGGGACTTCCTTGGTGTAAAGGTTCGGCCCGTTGATCCCGGAATAGGCAAGCTGGATGCCCGCAAGCGCCCCGTGCGTCTTCATCCGCTCGGCCATGCGGGCGATCGAGGGGATATCCTGATCTTCCCAAAGGCGCAGTTCGATGAACGGCGTGATCTCGGACGAGTGGTGCATCTCGGTCTGTTCGGTGAAGATGACGCCCCAGCCGCCCTCGGCCTTCGTCGCTCGCATCTCGGCCGCCGCAGACGGGTCGCGATAGCCGCCGCCATTGCAATGCGGCACCTGATAGAAGCGGTTCTTGGCCGTGTGCGGGCCGATCTTCACCGGCTCGAAGAGGATATCGTAGCGGGGATCGCGCATCGGCCTACTGGTCTCCCGGCACGCCATAGGAGGGTGCGGCGCGTGGATCGAGGGCGCGCTGGATATAGGCGTCGAGTTGTGGCTTGTAGACCTCCCACGCCGTGGCGATCGCCTCGATGGGATTGTCCTCGGTCCAGTCGCAGCGCAGGTCGGCCACGGGCCAGCTCACCTTGTCGACAATCTTCATCCCCGCCGAATGGACTGGCCCCGCCTCGCCCCCTGCGGCAAGCCCCGCCCGCATCGCGGCGATCAGCCGGTCGCCGATATGGCCTTTGGCGGCGAGGAAGCCGTCGACGATGGCGGCGGGGATATCGGGGTTGGCCAGCAGGTTGCCGCCCGAGGCGACATTCTCGGCCCGCGCCTCGCTCCAGATACCGAGGGAGTTCGGCCCCGAATGGATCGCCGTGCCGCCCTTGGCGTCGACGATCAGCACCTGCCGATACTCGATGAAGGCCCCCCGCCGCTGGATCTCGGCCACGGCCTCGGCGGCGGTCATGCCGCCTTCCATGAGGTCGAGGCCCAAGGGCCCGAGCGTCGGGTCGGTCACATTCTGCGAGGCGACTGCCCCCACCCCGGCCCGCGCATAGGAGCATCGGGCGGCCACGGCGGGCGAGGACGACGAGATCGCGACACCGAACATGCCGGTATCCTTGCAGCGGGCGACGAGGGAAAAGGTCATGCGCCTAGTCCGGGATCACGGCGGTGCCGTCGATTTCAACGAGCCAGTCGGGCCGCGCCAAGGCGCTGACGACAAGGCCGGTCGAGACCGGATGCACGCCTTTGATGTATTCCCCCATAGTCCGATACACCGCCTCGCGGTGGCGCACATCGGTGATATAGACCACCACTTTCACCAGATGCTCCATCTGGCCGCCGCATTCCTCGATCAGCTGCTTGATGTTCTGCATGACCTTATGGGTCTGCTCGACCGGGTCGTGGCTGGCGATGTTCTTGGCGGTGTCGAGTTCCTGCGGGCACTGGCCGCGCAGATAGATCGTCCGCCCGCCCTGCGTGACGACCGCCTGACAGAGATCGTTATCGAGCTTCTGCTCGGGGTAGGTGTCCTTGGTATTGAACTTGCGGTGGCGGTAGTGGGCCATGAGGGTCTCCGAGGGTCAGATACGTTCTGAAGGGGCTTTGTAGGCCCGATAGCTGCGCTGGATGCCGATCTGATCGGCGATGAAACGGGCATCGTGCCAGACGCCCCAGATGAAGGACGAGCCGCGCCGCGAGAGCCACGGCAGGCCAAGGAAATAGATGCCCCGCTCGGAGGAAACGCCGCGCTGATGCTTGGGGCGGCCGTTCTCGTCGAAGGCATCCACCTTGAGCCAGCCGAAATCGAGCGCATAGCCGGTGGCCCAGAGGATCGTTGTGATCCCAGCTTTCTTGAGGTCGAGTTCAAGGATCGGGTTGGTCATACAGTCGGGATCAGGCCCGATTTCGTGGGCCTGCGGTTCCAGCGGCAGATCAAGGCCATTTCGGTCGGCATAGGCATCGGCCTCGCGCAGGACCGAGAGGTAATTGGCATCGCCCCGTCGGATGTTGTCGGCAAGATCGGGGGCGAAGCGCATGACGCCCTTGTCAAAGCCCGCGGTCAGGCCGACGAGCTTCATCCCCTCGCCGGCAAGGCGGCGAAAGTCGATCGTCTTGCCGCCATCCGCGCCGCTCACGGCGATGGCGATATGCTCGGTTCCCGGCTTGGGTGCGGGGGCATCCCACTTGCCCAAGACACCGAGCC
>JBFEXG010000150.1:0-6132 GCA_041546005.1 Paracoccaceae bacterium | reverse complement strand
TCGTCGATATCCCGCTGCGCGAGGAGGGCAATTCGGTCAGCCATCCAGCTTTGGATGGCGGCAATCTCCTCTTGCGAGAGGCCCTTGTCGCCCTGCGGCTTGATCTCGCCATTGCGGACATTGACCACCGCGATCTGGGTCATCTCGATGCGGCGCTGGCGGTTTTCCGTATCGACACGGAAGACCGTGGCGCCGTTGTCGCGCACCCGGAAGTAATAATCGGGCAGGTCTGTCGCCATTGGCTTCCTATTTGAGGCCCGCGCAGAAGGCTTGAATCCGCGAACAGGCTTCGGTCAGTGCTTCGTCGGACGTAGCGTAGCTGACGCGGAAGTTTGGCGAAAGCCCGAAGGCCGCGCCGAAAACCACGGCGACGCCGGTTTCTTCAAGAAGGGCGGTGGCGAAGGCTTCGTCGTTCTCGATCACCGTGCCGGCCGCACTCGTCTTGCCGATGCAGGCGGAAATATCGGGGTAGACATAGAAGGCGCCCTCGGGGCGGGGGCATTTCACGCCATTCGCCTGGTTGAGCATCGACACGACAAGATCGCGCCGCCGCTGGAAGAGCGCCTTGTTCGACTCGATATAGTCCTGCACCCCGTTCAGCGCCTCGACCGCCGCCC
Source organism: Paracoccaceae bacterium (assembly GCA_041546005.1). Taxonomy (GTDB): domain Bacteria; phylum Pseudomonadota; class Alphaproteobacteria; order Rhodobacterales; family Rhodobacteraceae; genus RFZI01. Next base: position 5,515 of record JBFEXG010000150.1, on the reverse strand, counting down.
ATTGGCTGATCGAGCAGGGGTTCGAGGTCGATTGCGACTGGATCTTGCCCATGGCCTTGATGAGCGGCACGGGGCCTGCGGCATAGCCGATGCGCCAGCCGGTCATGGCATAGGCTTTCGACACGCCATTGACCGTCAGCGTCCGGTCGTAAAGCCCTGGCTCGACCTGCCCCGGCGTGCAGAACTTGAAATCTTCGAAAACGAGGTGTTCATACATATCGTCCGACATGACCCAGACGTGGGGATGCCGCATCAGGACATCGGTGAGGGCCTTCAACTCGTCCCAGCTATAGCCCGCGCCGGTGGGGTTCGAGGGCGAGTTGAAGAGGAACCATTTGGTTTTCGGCGTGATCGCTGCCTCGAGCTGCGCCGCGCTGATCTTGTAGCCCTTGTCCATGGCCCCTTCGATAATCACCGGCTCGCCGCCTGCAAGGAAGACCATATCGGGATAGCTCACCCAATAGGGCGCGGGGATGATCACCTCGTCGCCGGGGTTCAGCGTTGCCATGAGCGCGTTGTAAAGCACCTGCTTGCCGCCGGTGCCGACCGTGACCTGCGCGGGCTCGTAGCTGAGGCCATTCTCGCGCTTGAACTTGGCGCAGATCGCTTTCTTCAGCTCGGGGATGCCGTCAACGGCGGTGTATTTCGTCTTGCCCTCGTTGATCGCCTTGATCGCCGCATCCTTGATGTTTTGCGGCGTGTCGAAATCCGGCTCGCCTGCACCAAGCGCGATGATATCGCGGCCTGCGGCTTTGAGCTCCGCCGCTGTGGTGGTGACGGCGATGGTGGGCGAGGGTTTGACGCGGTCGAGTGTCGCGGAGAGAAAGGTCATAAGGGGCTCCCGGTGGCCAAATGGCTTTGCCCGTGTCATAGGGTGGGGCTCAATCGCGTTCAAGCAGCAAGGAGAGCCCATGCCCGAGACATCCGAGAACGACTGGTTCAGCGAGGAAACCGCAACCTTCGGCGATCGTTTGGCCGGAGCACGGGAAGGGGCGGGTCTGTCTCAGAAAGACCTCGCGTCGCGGGTCGGCGTCCGGACGCTGACAGTCATTGCCTGGGAAAACGACGCCAAAGAGCCGCGTGCCAACCGGCTGCAGATGTTGGCCGGTATCCTTGGGGTCAGCCTCAGCTGGCTTCTGACGGGCAAGGGCGATGGGCCCGACGGCCCAGGCGACATGAGCGAGCTGCCCGCCGATCTCAACATCCTGTTGGCCGATCTGCGAGAGCTTCGCGCCCAGATGAGCCGTTCAGCTGACAAGATGGCCCAGATCGAGAAACGCGTCCGTGCTGCGATCAGGGAGATGGCATGACACCTGAAGGCAACGATATCCGGGTCAAACGTCTTGCGATGCGCTCGATGCGGCGCGGGATCAAAGAGATGGACCTGATCTTGTCGGCCTATGCAGGGGAGAAGCTGTCTGGCATGGCCGAGGCCGAGCTTGATCTCTATGAAGCGCTTCTCGAAGAGAGCGACCATGATCTCTATCGCTGGGTCTCTGGGCAGGATCATGCGCCCGACCGTTTCGCTGGCCTGATTGCCGAGATTGCCACAGGAGCGGTCGGGATTGTTCGCCCGCGATAGATCGCGGGGTTTAACCGAATTTTGGCCTTTTTCGTCGAAATCTTGCGCAATCGCAGGAAAACGGAGACGACGATGAGCCTACATTCCGAGCTGGCACCGCCCAAGAGCGAGGCGGCCGATACCGCCTTTATGGCGAAATACCTCGAAACCCTGACTTTGGTCGAACGACTGCACCGTTTGCTTCTCGATGTGGTCAAAGACGAGTTTGAACGGCTCGGGATCCTTGAGATCAACCCGGTTCAAGCGCTCTTGCTATTTAACGTGGGTGACAACGAGGTGATGGCGGGCGAATTGAAGACGCGCGGCTATTATCAGGGCTCGAACGTGAGCTACAATCTCAAGAAACTTGTCGACATGGGCTATATGCACCACCAGCGCAGCGACGTGGATCGCCGCTCTGTGCGCGTGCGGCTTTCGTCCAAAGGCCTGCGCATCCACGCTGTCGTTGCGCGACTGTTCGCAACCCACGCAGAGGGGCTGCAAGCGCACCAAGCGCTCGATCTGGTCGGTATCGAAGAGATCAGCAGTGCGCTCAAACGGGTTGAACGCTACTGGACCGACCAGATCCGCTATATCTACTAGGCCGCCCTACCAATGGCCGATGTTGGGCAGCGAGGTCCACGGCTCTGCGGGGGGCAGCGCGCCGCCCTTCTGCAATAGCTCGATCGAGATATTGTCGGGCGAGCGGACAAAAGCCATGCGGCCATCGCGCGGCGGGCGGTTCATCGTCACGCCGTTGTCGATCAGGTGTTGGCAGGTCTCGTAAATATTGTCGACCTCATAGGCGAGGTGGCCGAAGTGGCGGCTGTCCGAGGGCAGGCCCTCGTCGCCATCCCAATTGTAGGTCAGCTCGACGGGGCAGTCCTCTTGCCCCGGAGGCGCCATGAAAATCAGGGTAAAGCGACCGCCTTCGTTTTCGTAGCGGCGGGTCTCTTTCAGGCCCAGAAGTTCGTAGAAAGCGATGGATTTCTCGAGGTCCAGAACGCGGACCATAGTGTGCAGATAGCGGATCGTCATTGGTGTCTCCCGTGAATTCCGCGACAGACTATCACGGGTGGCGATGGATGCCAGCGCCAGAGGCGCATTTAGAATGACGAGACGATCCGCAAGCCCAGACCCAGATCGCCTGTATCAAAGCGCGCCACGTTCGAGGCGTTGCGGCGGCCGGTCACCGCGATTTCGGGGCGGAAGCCATAGAATTCGAAGCTGTCTGGGCGATAGGACAGACGTGCCGAGACCGAGTGATCCTCTCTGGGATCAAGCGAGAGGATAGACGGGGCATAGTTGCGCGCGCCGACCTCGCCGCTGATCGACCAATGGCCGCGGGCGAAGGGCTCCTGCGGTGCCCAACTCAGCGATGCGCTGACGCCGTCGTAGTCATAGTTGGGGTTGGGCGAGGTGCTTTGTGACAGGCGCAGCGCTGCAGACATTTGGTCTCCTGCCCCCGTTTTCCAATCTCCGCGCCAGCCAATTTCCGAGATGTGCCGGGGAGCGCCGCCGCTTTTGGCGGTCTGGCGTTCGGTTTGGCCGTCGAGCCGGTGGCGCGTTCCGCCATCGCTCTGCCAGCCATAGGTGAGGCTTAGGCGGGTGAAATCGTAATAGGCTGCGCCACCTGACCAAGTTGTGCCTGCTGACGCCCCGTAGCCGAGGACCGCCCCGTTCTGCCCGATGCGGCGCTCCTGCCGAAGCGCCAGTTCGGCATTCAGATAGGCGAAATCTGCGCCGTTTACGGTCGGGGCAAGGGCCTTGGCTTCGTCGCTAAGCTGATAGGTCTCGCCAAAGGCGGCAAACGAGAGAGTCGTGCGCAGGTCGCTCCGGTCATCTAGCCGGTAGGTGAGCTCGCCACCGAGGCTATAGGCGATCCCCGAAAGAGCCTGCGCATCGCCCGACAAAGGCAGGGTGACAGGAATCCCGAAGATGAGGACCTCCTGCGTCGATTGCGAAGATCCGTTGTTGATGTTCGACCGCGGCGCAACCCCGCCGTTCACCGAGACCGACAGGGGATTGCGGGCGCGGATAAAGGCATAGTCTTCGGCCACGTCGCGGGCGGCGGCTTCGGTCGGGCTCGCCTCGCGGGCGCGGCGCAGCCAGAGCTGGGCACGGGTGCCATGTTCAAGCATCGCGTGTTCGCGGGCAGCGAGGCGGGCGAGGGTAAAGCGGGCGACGTCGGTCTCGGCGTGGCCATAGCCATAGGCGGCGAGATCGGCAGCGCGCTCATGGTCTGCCAGCGCAGACGCGACTTCGATCATCACGATCTGCGCCGCCAGATCGCGCGGGTCGCGCCGCAAAAGCGCGCGGGCCAGCGCTTCGGCCTGTGCGAAGGCGCCGGTCTCAAAAGCGGTGACCGCTGCTTGGCGCGTTTCCTGAAGGGTCAGGATCGTGGTCTGGGCGGAAACAGCGCGTATTGGGACTATGGCCAGCCAAAGGAGGGCGACTGACTTTGCTAGCGCTCGTGCCACCTTCCAGCTCATGGGGGTGTTGGCTGGGTCCGCAGCAGGATGAAGCCACCGGTCTCTTGAACCTTCACGTTCTCGTAGCGCGGGTCGTCGGATTCGAAGACAAGGATGCCGACCAATTCACCACCAAGCCCCGAAGTCGTGTCGCCCGCGATGATACCGTAGTAGAAGCCCTGCTCATATTCTTTCAGAATATTTTCTGGGTCGACGTAGGTGCTGTTAACTTGGCCCGCGAGTTCGCCGTTGGCATTGAGCGTGTCATAGCTGTCTACGACAACAAAATTGAGGTCGGGCAGTGGCAGGCCGTCTGGCTGCAGATTCTTGTCGTAGAGGACAACAAGCGCGCCGGTTTCATCATAGGCCACACGGTTCGACAGGCGGCCGCTGACGGCGTTGGTCTCGTTGAAGTCGCCGAAGTCGATCGCGATTTGTAGATCGCCTTCCGTGAACTCGATACCGCCGATGCCATTGAAAACACGCATACCGGCGTAGCGGCCCGAGAAGCCGGCTTGGCCTGTCGTTCCGGCGGCAGGCAGAACCACAGTCCCGTTCCGTTCATAAATGAAGCCACCGAAGCCGTAGTCGGTGTAGCCACCAGTTCGCACGATAGCGAAGCGTGAGCGAGGCTCGCCGTTCACCAGAACCGCGCTCTCCCCGTAAATCGCATGATAGTTTGCAATTTGCTTGATCGGTCCGCCCGTCACAAAGTCAGGCACGGTGACCTCGGCCTCAAAGAGCATATAGCCGCCGATTTCGCCGGCGGTCCCACCGTTCATCTGCAAGGCCGAAAGATTGTAAACGTTCAGGCCGTCGAAGGCGATGTTGTCGACCGAGAAGGTATCGTCGCCGTTATAGACCACGCTCTCCGCATAACCGCCGCCATAGCTGTTGGCCTCCTCATAGCGCAGGATACTGCCCGGCGTCGCGGTGGGCGGCTGCTCGACTTCGGGCGGCAACTCCACATCGCCGATCACATCGGGGGTCGAGGCCGCTGTGTCGAAAAACGGGTTGGTGCCGTTGCAGCCAACGATCAGCGCAAGGGCGCTCACGGAAAAAACGTGACGAAACATCCTGAATACCTGCCGCTCGATTTGTTTTGCCAAAAGAATCCGCGCGTTGGGCTCAAAAGTCAACGAAAGCCTGATTCGGGGCGAAACTAAGACCAGCGATGAGGCAATTCGGCCTCGCACCGCAGGATATAGAGGTTCCGCCATCGGTAAGCCGAAGATATAGTTTCTTACGACTCATATTTTTCCGGCGCCGAAGGAGATGCAAATGCCCGTCACCCCCGAACAAGAGGCCGAAATCGCCGAGCTGCGCGCGAACCCGCGCCCCACGCTGCGCGCTGTGTCCGAAGGGATGGAGGCGCATCTCTACAAGATCAATCCCGTGCTCGACCACGGCTTCGTGCGGGTGATCGACTATATGGGCGACGACGCCGCCATCTGTCAGGCCGCCCGCGTGTCCTATGGCAAGG
>JBFEXG010000043.1:0-12461 GCA_041546005.1 Paracoccaceae bacterium | reverse complement strand
GTGAAATACGACAAGCGGCGCGACAAGCGCCGCAACCGGTATCGAGATCATGCTCGGCAGGCTCAAGGATCGGCGGCGAGTGGCGACCCGTTATGACAGGTGCCCAAGGTATTCCTGTCAGCCATCGAACTCGCCTCAATCGTCTTGTTCTGGCTATAAAGAGACCTGACCCTAGCGGAGACCGGGTAGCTCAAGACTGCCCGCACAGCCATTTCCCAATGCTAGCCGGCGTTACGTTTCGCCGACCTGCCGGACGATCGACGCCAGCTTTTGAAGCTGGCTGGCAAGCGGGCTAGTGCGTCGCCAGACCATGCCGACCGTGCGCCGCGGCTTCTGTCCGGAGAAGTGCGACACGGCGACGGCGGCGGACCGGGTCTCGACCGGGACAGCCATTTCCGGGATGAGGGTCACACCTATTCCCGCGCTGACAAGCTGCACCAGCGTCGAGAGCGAGCTTCCTTCCAAAAGCTCTCTTGGTTGCCGACCCTGAAGATCGCAAAACGACAAGGCCTGATCGCGAAAACAATGCCCTTCCTCAAGGAGCAGCACCCGCATCTCGCGCAGCATCTCACGGTCTGGAACGGGCTTGTCCGCGTCAGCGGCGGGCCGGATCAGAACGAATTCTTCGTCGAAAAGCGGCACCTCCTCGAGCGATGGCTCCGACACCGGAAGTGCAAGGATCGCCATGTCGATACGTCCCTCGGCAAGCTCTGTGATCAGGCGCGAGGTCACGGTTTCCCGAACATGCAGATCAAGGCTGGGATAGGCGCTGGTCAGTTCGCTGAGAATCTTGGGCAAGAGATAGGGGCCGATTGTCGGTATAACGCCGATCCGCAACTGGCCGGCGAGTTGCCCCACTGAGGCCCGCGCCAGATCGCCAAGCTCGTCGACCGAGCGCAGGATGCCCCTCACCCGTTCGGCGAAGTTTTCGCCAAAATCGGTCAGCCTGACCTGTCGCGGGCCACGTTCGAAGAGCGGGGCTCCAAGGGAGTGTTCCAGCTCCTTGATTTGCATCGACAGCGCTGGCTGGGAAATCGCGCAGATTTCGGCTGCACGGCCAAAATGGCCCTGTTGGGCAAGGGCTTCGAAATAGCGAAGCTGTTTCAGGGTCAGATTTCTCATAATTTGAGCTTATCAATCCTATCAGGAAATGCAATTTTTCCTAATCGAACGACTCGGTTAGGCTTGCCCCAACGACGGGTTCTTGCCGCCCCATCAGCGCGGCCTTGTCCCGAGTTGCCTTGCAGTATCAATCAGGAGTCTCAGCGATGGACGGAAACGACGTGAAAGGCGCCGGCAAATGCCCGGTGATGCACGGAACGACGAGCGTGAGCATGCGCTCAAACAGCGACTGGTGGCCGAACCAGCTCAACCTGCGGCTACTGGCACAGAATTCGTCCAAATCCGACCCGATGGGCGAAGGCTTTAACTATGCTGAAGAGTTCAAGAAGCTCGATCTCAAGGCGATCAAAAAAGACCTCACCGCCCTGATGACCCAAAGCCAAGACTGGTGGCCGGCCGACTATGGCCACTATGGCGGCCTCTTTATCCGCATGGCCTGGCACTCGGCTGGCACCTACCGCACCGGCGATGGCCGTGGTGGCGCGGGTGCGGGCCAGCAGCGCTTTGCGCCGCTCAACTCGTGGCCGGACAACGGCAACCTCGACAAAGCACGCCGCCTTCTTTGGCCGATCAAGCAGAAGTATGGCAACCAGATCAGCTGGGCCGACCTGATGATCCTCGCTGGCAACGTGGCGATTGAATCGATGGGCGGGCCGATCTTCGGCTTTGGCGGCGGTCGCGCCGACGTTTGGGAGCCGGAAGAGGATGTGTTCTGGGGCGCCGAGGAAGAGTGGCTTGCCACCTCCGACAAGCCCAAGAGCCGCTACAAGGGCGTGCGCGAGCTGGAAAACCCGCTTGCTGCCGTTCAGATGGGCCTCATCTATGTGAATCCGGCCGGCCCCGACGGTAATCCCGACGTCCTCGCCTCAGGCCGCGACGTGCGCGAAACCTTTGGCCGTATGGGCATGAACGACGAAGAGACCGTGGCGCTTGTCGCGGGTGGCCACACCTTCGGCAAAGGCCACGGCGCCGGCCCCGAGGGCGATGTCGGCCCCGAGCCGGAAGGTGCGCCGATCGAGCAAATGGGCTTTGGCTGGAAGAACGCTCATGGCACCGGCATGGGCGATGACACCACGACCTCGGGCTTTGAAGGCGCTTGGACGGCGAACCCGACCCAGTGGGACATGGGCTATTTCGACCTGCTCTTCGGTTACGACTGGAACCTGACCAAGTCGCCCACAGGCGCATGGATCTGGCAACCGGTCGACGTGGCCGAGAAGGACATGGCCCCTGCCGCGCATAACCCGAAGAAGAAGGTCTCGACCATGATGACCACCGCCGACATGGCGATGCGCATGGACCCGATCTATGGCCCGATCTCGCGCCGTTTCCACAAGGATCCGGCCGCCTTCGCCGATGCCTTTGCCCGTGCTTGGTTCAAGCTCACGCACCGCGACATGGGCCCCAAGGCCCGCTATCTCGGCGCAGACGTGCCTGCCGAAGACCTGATCTGGCAGGATCCGGTTCCCGCAGGCAAGACGCTGTCGGACAAGGAAGTGGCCGATCTCAAGGCCAAGGCACTCGCCTCTGGCCTCTCGGTCGGCGATCTCGTCCGCACCGCCTGGGCCTCGGCCTCGACCTATCGCGGCTCGGACCACCGGGGCGGCGCCAATGGCGCGCGCATCCGGCTTGAGCCGCAGGCGAGCTGGGAAGCCAACGAGCCCGAGAAGCTGGCGAAGGTGCTGGCCACCCTTGAGGGCGTCCGCAAGGGCACCAACGCCTCGATGGCCGATACCATCGTGATCGCCGGCGCCGCCGCGATTGAAAAGGCCGCCAAGGCGGCGGGCTTTGACATCACCGTTCCGGTCACCACCGGCCGCGGCGATGCCTCGCAGGAACAGACCGATGTCGAAGGTTTCGCGGTTCTCGAGCCGCAGGCCGATGGCTTCCGCAACTTCCAGAAGACCGAGTTCACCATCTCGACCGAGGAGTTGTTGCTCGACAAGGCGCAGCTTCTGGGCCTCACCGCCCCGGAGATGACCGTTCTCGTCGGCGGGATGCGGGTTCTTGGCACCAACCACGGCGGCACCTCTCATGGTGTCTTCACCGACAAGGTCGGGACGCTGACGAACGATTTCTTCGTCAACCTTCTCGATATGTCGGTGGCTTGGTCGGACAAAGGCGATGGCACCTTCGACGGCCGCGACCGCAAGAGCGGCAAGGTCGTCCGCACCGCAACCCGTGCCGACCTCGTGTTCGGCTCGAACTCGCAGCTGCGGGCGCTGGCCGAGGTCTATGGCCAAAGTGACGCCAGCGGCAAGTTCGTCCGCGATTTCGTTGCGGCCTGGAACAAGGTGATGAACGCCGACCGCTTCGATCTCTGATCGAGCTAGGCGAATAGACGACAAGAGGGCGCAGTTTTCTGCGCCCTCTTTGCTTTTTGTAGCCTTGTTCGACGAAGACGCTCAGTCACAAAGTTTCGGGATCTCCGAAAACTGGTCAAGAACCGCAAGATACAAGGACGGGCCGGCCTCAAATTCGCCGCCGAGGGGATCTATGGTCACAATCCGGCCCGCGCCTTCGCCCATGACTGCCTCGACCAGACCAGAATTGAACTGAGGCTCGGCGAGAACGCAGGTTACCCCCTGCAGCAAGACTTGCTCGCGCAGCCCGGCGAGCTGGGCGGGGCCAAGCTCGACAGCATGGCCAGACTGAATTGCGCCAACGCCGGTAATGCCGAGCCAAGTTTCTGCATATTGAAATGCGTCATGAAAGGCGAGGTAGGCCTGCGGTGCGGCCCCCATCAGGGCTGCGATCCGGTCGGCCTCTGCGGAAATCTCTTCGGCGGCAGATTGGGCATTCGCTGCATAGGCCGCTGCATTGTCGGGATCCAAAGCCGAAAGCGCGCCTGCAATCGCCTCAATCCAGACGAGCCCGTTTTGAGGATCGAGCCAAAGGTGCGGGTCAACGGCCCCTTCCGCGCCGTGATCGTCATGCGCGGCCTCGTCTTCGGAATCATGTTCGCCAAAAGCCCCCCCTTCGCGGATCGGCAGGGCAACCACTCCCTCAAGGTCGGAAAGACCGAGACGCATAGCATTCGGCGCAAGCGTATCAATCGGAGCCTTCAGCCACTGCGTCAGTTCCGGCCCCACCCAGATGACGATGTCGGCATCAGACAAAAGACGCGCCTCGGAGGGTCGCATTGCGTGATCGTGCGGTGATGCCCCTGCGGGAAGGATGACGTCGGGCACACCAACACCGTCCATCACCCGCGCGACGAGCGAGTGCACAGGTGCGATATCAGTGACAACGCGCGGAACATCGGCAAAGGCCACGCCTGCGGCAAAAACAAACGGCATCGCAACAAAAGAGCGGATCATCGGGGCCTCGCGATTCGTAGAGTCTCGGCTTGCTAGATGAAATGTTATAACATATCAAGACGGGCACGGAGGCCCCATGACCACGACCGGATTCCATAGCCACGACCATTCGGCCTGCATTGCCGAAAACCTCGCCGTTGTTGATGCTTGTTGCGGCGACAAGGGGCTCAAGCTGACCCCAGTGCGGCGGCGCGTCCTGGAGATCTTGCTTGCTCAGCATCGCGCGATGGGCGCCTATGACATCCTCGACAAGCTCAGCGCAGAGGGCCTCGGGTCACAGCCGCCGGTCGTCTACCGTGCGCTTGATTTCCTTGTCCGCAACGGCTTTGCCCACCGGATCGAGGGCCTGAATGCCTTTGTCGCCTGTAGTCTCCCCGGCGAGAGCCACGCACCTGCTTTTCTGATTTGCCGTTCTTGCGAAGCGGTCTCTGAGGCGGCGTCTGACCCGATGCGCGGCACACTCGGAAAGGCCGCCTCGACCGCGGGCTTTGTGATCGAGAATGCGGTCGTCGAAGCGCGCGGCCTATGTCCGCGCTGCGCGGAAGGAGCCAACGCATGAGGCTCATTACCGCCAGGGGGCTGGCTGTACGCCATGTCGGCCATGTTGCCCTGCATGACGTGGATTTTCACATCGACCGGGGCGAGATAGTCACCATCGTCGGCCCGAACGGGTCGGGCAAAACAACGCTCCTTCGGGCGCTCATCGGCGCGATCAAACCTTCGGAAGGCACGGTCGAACCTCTGGTGGGCCTCAAGATCGGCTATGTGCCGCAGAAACTCCATATCGAACCGACCCTGCCGATCACGGTTGAACGGTTTCTGTCGCTGCCAAAAAAGGTGAGCTCCTCGCAATGCCAGACCGCGCTTGAGCGGGCGGGCGTCCCCAATCTTGGGCGGCGGCAGATGACAAGCCTTTCAGGCGGCCAGTTTCAGCGTGTGCTTTTGGCTCGCGCGATCCTGAGCGAGCCAGACATCCTGATCCTTGATGAAGCGACCCAAGGGCTCGATCAGCCGGGCTCGGCCGCGTTCTACCGCCAGATTGAAGCGATCCGGCGCGAGATGGGCTGTGCCGTCTTGCTGGTCAGCCATGAGCTCCACGTCGTGATGAGCGCGTCTGATCGCGTCGTTTGCCTCAACGGCCATGTCTGCTGCCATGGCGCGCCCGATGTGGTGGCGTCGGCCCCCGAATACCGTGCGCTTTTCGGCAGCGGCACCGGCGGCGCGCTCGCCCTCTACCGCCACGACCACCACCATCATCACGACCATGATCACCCGCACCCGCATACCCATGAAGAGGTCGAGTGATGTTCGATGATTTCCTTGTTCGAGCGGCCCTTGCGGGCCTCGGGGTTGGCCTTGCCGCCGGCCCTCTTGGCTGTTTTGTCGTCTGGCGCCGCATGGCCTATTTCGGCGATGCCACTGCCCACGCCGCCATCCTAGGGGTTGCGCTGGCGCTGTTCTTCAATGTTTCGGTCTTTGCTGGCGTTCTCGTGGTTTCGATCCTCGTCGCATCCCTTGTATCGACCCTTTCGGGGCGCGGCCTCGGCATCGACACTGTCTTGGGGGTTCTTGCGCATTCGGCTCTGGCCGTCGGCTTGGTTGCCGTGTCCTTTCTCGAAGGTGTTCGGGTCGATCTTATGGCCTATCTTTTTGGCGACATCCTCGCCGTCGGAAAAACAGATGTGTTGCTTGTCTGGTTGGGGGGCGCAGGCGTGCTCGGCCTTTTGTGGTGGCGCTGGTCGTCGCTTCTTGTTTCGACACTGAGCCCCGATCTCGCGCAAGCCGCCGGGCTTCGGCCCGACCGTGAACAGCTGGTCCTCACACTGGCGCTCGCCGTCGTGGTCGCTGTGGCGATCAAGGTTGTAGGCGCCCTGTTGATCGCCGCCATGCTCATCATTCCTGCCGCTGCCGCCAGACCCCTTGCCCATACGCCCGACCGTATGGCTCTGATTGCCTCAGGCATCGGCGGGCTTTCGGCGCTTGGCGGCCTCGCCGCGGCATGGCAATTCGACACCCCGGCCGGGCCGACGATCGTCTGTGTCGCGGCGGTGATCTTTTGCTTGTCTGCCGGCTTTGGTCTGATGCGCCACCGCCTCGGATAAGGGCAAAGCTTTTGCCAACCTACCAAATCAGTTGCATCGCGGCCCACCATCCGCAATCAAGAGGCACGAAACGGAGCCTGCGATGCCCAAAGTCATTTCGATCCTGAACGGCCCCAACCTCAACCTGCTCGGCAAACGCCAGCCCGAGATATATGGCAGCGAGACACTCGCGGATGTTGAGATGGCCTGCGCCACCTTGGCCAAGGAACTTGGCCTAGCATCCAGCTTTCATCAGTCGAACTATGAAGGCGGCGTGGTCGAGTTGATCCACGCTGCGCGCGAAACCTCGGCGGGCATTATCATCAACCCGGCCGCCTATACGCATACCTCGGTCGCCATCCTCGATGCGCTTAACGCCTTCGAAGGGCCGGTGATTGAGGTGCATATCTCCAACGTGCACAAGCGCGAGAGCTTCCGGCATCATTCCTATGTCTCGCTCAGGGCCGATGGGGTGATCGCAGGTCTTGGCACCGAAGGCTATCTCCTCGCGCTGAGGCGCATGAAAACACTCGTAGGATAATCATGGACCTCCCAAAGAACCGCTTCAAAGCGGCACTCGCCGAAGGGCGCCAGCAGATCGGCCTATGGAACAGCATCGGTGGCCCATCGGTTCCCGAGGCTTTGGCTGGCGTCGGCTTCGACTGGATCGTGATTGATACGGAACATTCTCCCACAGATGTGCCGGATGTGCTCCGCTCGCTTCAGGCGATGGCGGCCTATCCCAATACGAGCGCGGTGGTCCGCCCTGCCTGGAACGACCCGGTGCTGATCAAGCGGATCCTGGATTTCGGCGCTCAGTCACTGGTGATCCCCTATGTGCAGACCCGCCAAGAGGCCGAAGCCGCGGTAAGGGCGGTGCGTTATGCGCCGCATGGGATGCGCGGCGTGGCCGGTGCAACCCGTGCAAGCGGATATAGCCGGATCAAGGACTATGCCGCTCGTGCCAACGACGAAATCTGCCTGATCGTGCAAGTCGAAACCCTCGAAGCGATGGAGCGACTTGAAGAGATCGCATGTGTTGAGGGCGTCAACGGCGTCTTCATCGGTCCGGCCGACCTTGCCGCTTCGATGGGGTTTCCGGGTCAACCAACCCATCCTGAAGTCCGCGCTCAGATCGATGACGCCATCGACCGGCTGAAAAAGATCGGCGTGCCGTCGGGCATCCTGACGCTCGACCGGGCCCATGCTCAGCATTGCATCGCGCGAGGCACAACCTTCACCGCTGTGGGGCTCGACCTGTCGCTTCTTCTTGGCGCGGCAGTCGATCTCGCTTCGGCTTTCGGGCGCGGCTAGGCGCCTTCCGACAATTCCTTGAGGATTGGGCAATTGGGCCGCTGATCCCCTGCGCACGCGTGAACAAGACCCTTGAGCGTGTCACGCATATCGCTCAGCGCCGCGATCTTGCGTTCGATCTCCTCAAGGTGGCCGATGGCGATCTGGCGCACATCGGCGCTGGCCCGCTCTTCGTCTTCATAGAGCGCCAAGAGGTCTCGGCATTCCTCGATGGAAAAGCCCAGCGCCCGCGCCCGACCCACAAAACCGAGCTTGTGCATATCGGCCTCGCGAAAGCGCCGGTAGCCGTTCGCGTCGCGTAGTGGCCTGACAAGGCCGATATCCTCGTAATAGCGGATCGTCTTTGTTGGCAAACCCGTCCGCGCCGACACGTCGCCGATATTCATGCCGCCGCCTTTGCGCCGCGGTCGACCACCGACGGCACCCAACGCAGACGAAGCGCGTTGCTGACCACGAGAACAGAGGAAAGCGCCATCGCTCCGGCAGCAATTGCTGGAGAGAGCATGATGCCCCAAATTGGATAGAACGCACCCGCCGCCAGAGGAACGAGGAGTATGTTGTAGCCGAAGGCCCAGCCGAGGTTCTGGCGGATATTGCCCATGGTCTTGCGGCTGATTTCGATAGCGTTGACGACGCCGGACGGATCGCCCGACATGAGGACCACATGGGCGCTTTCCACGGCCACGTCGGTCCCCGTGCCGATGGCCACACCCACATCCGCCGAAGCTAGGGCTGGCGCGTCGTTGATGCCGTCTCCGACGAAAGCCACGCGGCCCTTCTCTTGCAGAGCGCGGATCGCGGCGACCTTGCCCTCGGGCAAGACCTCCGCCTGCACGTCGTCGATGCCCAGTTCTTTGGCAATAGCGGCGGCGGTCTTGGCGGTGTCTCCGGTAATCATCGCCACCCGCAGCCCGCGATCATGGAGCGCGCGGATCGTAGCGGCGGCCGTGGGTTTGACTTTGTCGGCCACCGCGAGAATACCCGCAGGTTTGCCGTCGATGGCGACGAGTATAGGAGTGCGGCCCCGTTGCGAAAGGCGATCGGCGGCGGCCGCAAACTCGGATGTTTCGATGCCTTCCTTTGTCATCAGGCGCAGGGCGCCGACCAGCACCACTTTTCCATCCACCTTGGCGCTCAGGCCATAGCCGGGAATGGCGGAAAAGCCTTCGGCACGGGGGATGGAGAGGCCCTTTTCCTTCGCTGCATTCACGATGGCGCGGCCAAGCGGGTGCTCGGAGAGAGCCTCAACTGCCGCAGTGGCGGCCAGAAGATCTTCGGACTGCCAGCCACCAAGCGGCTCAAGATCGGTCAACTCGGGCTTGCCCTCGGTCAGCGTTCCGGTCTTGTCGAAGGCCACGACCTCGACCCCCTGAAGCGCCTGAAGCGCATCGCCTTGCCGGAACAGAACGCCCAGCTCGGCCGCGCGACCCGTGCCGACCATGATCGAGGTTGGCGTCGCAAGACCCATGGCGCAGGGGCAGGCGATAATCAGAACGGCGACACCCGCCACCAGCGCATACTGCAGGCGCGGATCTGGGCCGAAGACAAGCCATGCGAGGATCGTCAGGGTCGCGACCACCATGACGATCGGGACAAAGACGGCCGTAATCTTATTGACAAGATCCTGCACCGGGAGCCGTGCACCCTGCGCCTCTTCGACCATGGCGATGATCCGGCTCAGCATCGTCTCGACGCCCACGGCGGTGGCCCGCATCTTGAGTGCGCCGTTGCCGTTGACCGTGCCTGCTACGAGCGCGGCGCCCTTGGCTTTGGCCACAGGCACCGGCTCGCCGGTGATCATGCTCTCATCCACCCAACTGTCGCCTTCGCGCACCACACCATCAACCGCAATGCGCTCGCCGGGGCGAACCATGAGGATATCGCCACGCTGCACCTCATCCACAGGAATATCGATTTCAGCCCCATCCCGGACCACACGCGCAGTCGAAGGCCGCAACCCCAAGAGCCGCTTGATCGCCGCTCCGGTTTGTCCCTTAGCGCGGGCTTCAAGCCAGCGACCAACAAGGATCAACGTGACGATCACTGCCGCCGCTTCGAAATAGACGGCGCGAGTTCCCTCGGGCATCAGCCCCGGCGCAAACAAGGCGACGGCGGAATAGAGCCATGCAGCCGATGTGCCGAGCACCACGAGCGAATTCATGTCGGGTGCCCAGCGCAGAAGCGCGGGAATGCCCTTGGCAAAAAACTGACGGCCGGGAAAAGCGAGGACAGCGGTGGTCAGGACAAACTGGATCAGCCAGCTGGTTTGCATTCCGATGGTGCGATGGACCAAGTCGTGGATCGCCGGGAAGACATGCCCACCCATCTCGAGAACGAAAACGGGCAGCGTGAGCGCCGCGGCGATCAGCACGCGCCCCTGCAGAGCCTTCGCTTCCTCGGCGTTGCGGTCGGTTGGTCGGACGCCTTGTTCTAAAACTTTGGCCTCGTAGCCGGAGCCGCGGATCGCCTCGATCAACACCGCAGGATCGGAGATCAGCGCTGAGGCGGTGGCGGTATTGTCGGTCAGATTGACGCTGGCCGAGATCACCCCCGGCACCTCCAGAAGCGCTTCTTCAACGCGGTTGACGCAGGACGCACAGGACATCCCCTCAACCTCGAAACGATGCCGCGTCGGAACGGCGGGATACCCCGCCGCCTGCAACGCGCCGGCAATGGCTTTGGCCGTGCCCGGCCCGGCCTTGGGGTCAAGCGTCACGCGGCCGCCGTGGGTGGCCAGATTGACCTCGGCCTTCTCAACGCCTCCGACCGAGGCAATTGCCTTCTCGGCACGCCCAACGCACCCTGCGCAGGTCATTCCATCGATCTCGAAACTCAGGGCATCGTGCTTGGTCATGGCTCATCCTCTCAAACCTGACACGCCAACTAGCCCTTCCAGTGACTGGAAGGTCAAGGGGAAGATCCTCACTTTCTCGTTCTGTCCCAGCCAGTTTCTCCGACTGGACCTATTCATGACCCGCGACTGGCCATAACGCCAACCCTTGCTCCGGCGGCAAACTGGTTTCAGAAATCCCTTATCAGCCGCCGGATTCGTCCGGATGGCATTTTCGCGTTCACCGGAAGGAAAACCAATGGACACTCACAGCCTCTCCAACGATCCCCGCGCGGTGATCGAGGCCGACCGCGCCCACGTCTGGCATCACCTCGTTCAGCACAAGCAATTCGAGCGCATCGACCCCCGCATCATGGTCGAGGGCAAGGGCCTTCGGATCTGGGATATCGCGGGACGCGAATTCCTTGATGCGGTGTCCGGCGGCGTCTGGACGGTCAACGTCGGCTACGGCCGCGAGCGCATCGCCAATGCCGTGCGCGACCAGATCCTCAAGATGAACTTCTGGGGCGGCGCGTTCGGCACGGTTCCCTCGGCCCAGTTTGCCGAGCGGCTGATCGAGAAGATGCCGGGGATGGCCCGCGTCTACTATGCAAACTCGGGCTCTGAGGCCAACGAGAAGGCCTTCAAGATGGTCCGCCAGATCGCCCACAAGGTCCATGGCGGCAAGAAGCGCAAGATCCTCTACCGGGATCGCGATTATCACGGCGGCACCATCGCCACCATGTCGGCCGGCGGCCAGCAAGAGCGCAACGCGATGTATGGCCCCTTCGTGCCGGAATTCGTGATGGTCCCGCATTGCAGCGAGTATCAGGCTCAGAAAGAGCTTGCCGGAGACAACTACGGTGAGCTGGCCGCGCTCGAGATCGAAAAGGTCATCCTGCGCGAAGGCCCCGACACCATCGGCTCGCTCTGCCTTGAGCCCATTACTGCCGGCGGCGGCGCCATCACCCCGCCCAAGGGCTATTGGGAGAAGGTGCAGGAAATCTGCAAGAAGTATGACATCCTTCTGCACATCGACGAGGTCGTCTGCGGCATGGGCCGGACCGGCAAGTGGTTTGGCTATCAGCAATACGGCATCAAGCCCGATATCGTGACCATGGCCAAGGGCGTGGCCTCGGGCTATGCGGCGATTTCCTGCTGCGTCACCACCGAAGCCGTGTTCGAGCAGTTCAAGGACGAGACCGATATCCTCGGCTACTTCCGCGATATCTCGACCTTCGGCGGCTGCACCGCCGGCCCCGCCGCGGCGCTTGAGAATATGGCGATCCTCGAAGAGGAAGACCTTCTGGGCAACTCCGAGCGGATGGGCGACCGCCTGATGGGCAATCTCAATGCGCTCATGGACAAGCACGCCGCCATTGGCTGTGTCCGCGGCAAGGGCCTCTTCGGCGGCGCCGAGCTTGTGAAAGACCGCGAGACCCGCGAACCTCTCGATGAAAAGGTTTGTGCAGCGATTGTTGGTGAAGTGAACAAGCAGGGCGTCATCATCGGCATGACCAACCGCTCGATCCCCGGCGCCAACAACACGCAGCTGTTCGCCCCGCCGCTGATCGCCAAGGCGAGCGACATCGACGAGATCACCGCCGCTGTCGACAACGCCCTGAAGACAGTTCTGGGCTAACCCGCGGAAAGCCCAAAGGCCCGGCCCAGCGCCGGGCCTTTTCTATTGGAGCCGCCATGACCCGCACCAACGACCTCGGGCAACCTATCGGCGATCCGCTTGACGTTTCCCTACCGCGCCCGCGCCCGCCGCGCAGCCCGATGGTGGGGCGG
>JBFEXG010000346.1:0-2338 GCA_041546005.1 Paracoccaceae bacterium | reverse complement strand
TGTCACCTCGGCGATGCTTTGCGCGATCAAAGCGAGGCAATCGGGCGTCGAGAAGCGGTGATCCGCACCTTTGACGATGGTCAGGCGAATATCAGGGCCAGTCGCATGGGCAATCAGACGATGCGCGAAGTCGAGATCGACATCGGTGTCGGCTGTCCCGTGCAGGAAGCGGGCCGGAACCGGCAACGACAGGGGTGCGCGCAAGACGAGCCGGCTGCGCCCTTCCTCGATCATCCGGCGCGAGATGATGTAAGGAGCTCCGTAGTCGGAGGGAAGTGCGACGAAGCCTTGCCCGGCCAGTTCCGCCCTCTGGGCGTCCGAGAACTTGGCCCACATATCGTCTTCGGTGAAATCCGGCGCGGCGGCGATGGTGACGATCCCCGCCACCTTTTCCGGCCGCTCCCGAGCAAGCAAAAGCGTTTGCCAACCGCCCATCGACGATCCAACGAGGATCACCTTGCCGGGCAAAAGATCAATGGCGGCGGAGGCATCCTCGAACCAGTCGCCGATCGCTCCCTCTTCAAAGGTGCCGCTGCTGGCGCCGTGGCCCGAATAGTCGAACCGCAGGAAAGGACGCCCCTCATTCTCGGCCCAATCCTCGAGAAAGATCGCCTTGGTCCCTTCCATGTCGGACTTGAGCCCGCCGAGGAACACGACCGGCACCCCCTGCCCTTCGGTCAGGTTGTAGGCGATTTTCCGGCCTTGAGGGGTGGTGAGAGTGTCGGTCATTTTTGCTCCTGTGTCTTGCCCGCCACCTTCGCGCCGGGGGCGTGGGAAGGCAAGGCGCGGGGCTTGACGATAGGCGCGAAAACCGGCACCAAACGCCCCACATAACCCGCAACCGGGCGTTCCGTGGGCGCCAAACTGACGAGGAGCTAGGCCGATGAGCCAGATTTCCCTGACATTCCCCGATGGTAACTCGCGCAGCTATGATGCAGGCGTGACCCCTGCCGAGGTCGCCGCCTCGATCGCGACGTCGCTAGCCAAAAAAGCTATCTCCGCCCAGGTCAATGGCAAGCACTGGGATCTCCAGTGGCCGATCAGCGAAGACGCCTCCATCGCCATCAACACGATGAAGGACGAGGCTCCCGCGCTCGAACTGGTGCGCCATGACCTCGCCCATATCATGGCCCGCGCCGTGCAAGAGATCTGGCCCAATGTGAAGGTCACCATCGGCCCCGTCATCGAACATGGCTGGTATTACGATTTCGACCGCTCCGAGCCCTTCACCCCCGAAGACCTCGGCGCCATCGAAAAGAAGATGCGCGAGATCATCAACCGCCGCGATCCTGTGACCACCGAGGTCTGGGATCGCGCCCGCGCGGTCAAGTTCTACGAAGCCAATAACGAGCCCTACAAGGTCGAGCTGATCGATGCCATTCCGGGCGACGAGCCCCTGCGCATGTATTGGCACGGCCATTGGCAGGATCTCTGCCGCGGCCCGCACCTGCAGAACACGGGCCAAGTTCCGGCCGATGCCTTCAAGCTGATGAGCGTGGCCGGCGCCTATTGGCGCGGCGATTCCAACCGCGCCCAGCTTCAGCGCATCTACGGCGCGGCCTTCCTCAATAAGGACGACCTTAAAGCCTATCTCCACCGCCTCGAAGAGGCCGCCAAGCGCGATCACCGCAAGCTCGGCAAGGAAATGGAGCTCTTCCACATGCAGGAAGAGGCCCCCGGTCAGGTCTTCTGGCATCCGAACGGCTGGACCATCTACACGCAGCTTCAGGACTATATGCGCCGCCAGCAGACCCGTGGCGGCTATGTCGAGGTGAACACGCCGCAGGTCGTCAATCGCCATCTTTGGGAAAAGTCGGGCCACTGGGCCAACTATCAGGAGAATATGTTCATCGTCGAAGTTGACGAGGAACACGCCCGCGAAAAGACGATCAATGCGCTGAAGCCGATGAACTGCCCCTGCCACGTGCAGGTGTTCAACGTGGGCCTCAAATCCTACCGCGATCTGCCCTTGCGCATGGCCGAGTTCGGCTCTTGCGCCCGCTACGAGCCTTCGGGCGCGCTGCACGGGATCATGCGGGTGCGCGGCTTTACGCAGGACGATGCGCATATCTTCTGCGAGGAAAGCCAGATCGAGAGCGAAACCAAGCGCTTCATCGAGTTTCTCTCGACGATCTATCGCGACCTCGGCTTTGAAAGCTTCAAGGTCAAATTCTCGACCCGACCTGAAAAGCGCGCGGGCAGCGACGAGACCTGGGACCGCGCCGAAGGGGCGCTGGCCAATGCCACCTCGGCGGCGGGCTATGCCTATGAGGTCAACCCCGGCGAAGGCGCCTTCTATGGGCCGAAGCTCGAGTTTGTCCTGACCGACGCAATCGGC
>JBFEXG010000255.1:0-3649 GCA_041546005.1 Paracoccaceae bacterium | reverse complement strand
GAGGCCGACTTCATCCTGATCTGCACCGCCAAGGATATGCAGGATTTCGAGGCCCTGACCCACCGGTTGTTCTTCGAGGATTCCAATGTCCGGAGGTTCCGGACATCGGTTTCAATGGAGCGGACCAAAGTCGGCCTGAGCCTGCCGATCTAGCCCAAGACAGCCTTGACCGCCGCCGCCGTTGCGCCAACCACCTGATCGGCCTCGGCCCGCGTGAGGCAGAAGGGCGGCGCAAAGCCGAGGATATCGCCCTGCGGCATGGCCCGTGCGATCACGCCGTTTTCAAGCATATGTGCCGCAAGCTTCGGCCCGACCTTGCCCGCAGGTTCATAGAACCTGCCTGCCGCCTTGTCGTCCATGAACTCGACCGCGCAGAGCATACCTTCGCCGCGCACCTCGCCCACCAAGGGGTGATCGGCCAAGGCGTCGGCCATCGCCGCGCGGAAGTAGGCGCCTGTTTCGCGCACATTGGCCAGAAGGTTGAGATCGTCGATCAGTTTGAGGTTCGCGACCCCAGCAGCCGCCCCGATGGGGTGGGCCGAATAGGTCCAACCGTGGCCGATGGGGCCGTTCTCGTCGGTGCCCTGCTCCAGCACTTTCCAGACCTTGTCCGAAATGATCGACCCCGAGAGCGGCGCATAGGCCGAGGTCAGGCCCTTGGCGATGGTGATGATATCGGGGCGCATCCCGTAGTGATCCGAGCCAAACATCGAGCCCGTCCGGCCAAAACCCGTCACAACCTCGTCGGCCACGAGTAGAATGTCATGCTTGTCGAGAACCTTCTGGATCGCCGGCCAATAGCCCGCCGGCGGCGGGACGATCCCGCCCGTGCCCATCACCGGCTCGCCGATGAAGGCGGCGATGGTGTCGGCCCCTTCGCGGGCAATGAGCGTCTCCAGCTCGGCCACGAGATGCGCAACATAGGCCGCTTCGCTCATCCCGCGGTCGGGGCGGCGCAGGTAATAGGCGGCCTCGGTGTGAATCACCTGCGGCAGCGGTAGATCGAACTTCTTGTGGAAAAGCTCGAGGCCCGTGAGCGATCCGGTGACCAGACCCGACCCGTGATAGCCCCGCCAGCGCGAGATGATCTTCTTCTTCTCGGGCCGCCCGAGGATGTTGTTGTAATACCAGATGAGCTTGACGTTGGTCTCGTTCGCGTCCGACCCGCCGAGCCCGAAATAGACCTTCGACATATGATCCGGAGCACGGTCGAGGACCATCTTGGCGAGTGTGATCGACGCCTCCGACCCATGCCCCGCATAGGCGTGATAATAGGCCAGCTCGCGGGCCTGTTCGGCGATCGCCTCGGCAATCTCCTGTCGGCCATAACCCACATTCACGCAATAAAGCCCCGCGAAGGCGTCGAGCAGTTTCCGCCCGTCCCGATCCTCGATGAACACGCCCGAGGCGGTTCGGATCACCCGCTGCGGCAGGTTCCCGCGGGCAAACTCGGCCAGATGCGTCGAAGGGTGAAAGAAATTCTCCCGGTCCCATTTTTCCAGTTGGTCGTTGTGGAGCATGGCTTCTTCCTTCTGTCTTTCCCGCCGCTTGCGGACCGGCAAGTGTCGCCCTTTTGCAGACAAACCGCGGATCGGTGTTAAGTTGAGCCAAACACAATGCAAAGCTGCCCCGAGGTCAACCATATGGAGCGGCGAGCCACAGGGGGAAACCGACATGCCCGCAGCCAATCCCGCATTCTCCACCAAAGAATATGATCGCCGCATCGCCAAGACCCGCGCCGCCATGGCCAAGGCGGGCGTCGATGTGATGTTCGTCGAAGACCCCTCCAACATGGCCTGGCTGACCGGCTATGACGGTTGGTCCTTCTACGTCCACCAAGGCGTGATCCTCGGCATGGAGGGCGAGCCCGTCTGGTGGGGCCGCAATATGGACGCCAATGGTGCACGGCGGACAGCGTGGCTCTCGGAAACCAGCCTGCGCCCCTATGGCGACCAATATGTGCAATCGACCGTCCGCCACCCGATGCAGCACCTTACTGCTTTGCTGAAAGAGATGGGCTACGAGAAGGCCCGCATCGGTGTCGAGATGGAGAACTACTATTTCTCCGCCAAGGCCTATACGACCCTTCTGGCCGAGCTCCCCAATGCCGAAATCATCGACGCGACTGCGCTGGTGAACTGGCAGCGGGCGGTGAAATCCGACGAGGAAATCGCCTTCATGCGCCGCGCCGCGCGGATTGCGGAAAAGATGATCGACGGGGCCATCGACCGCGCCGAGCCGGGGCTGAAGAAGAACGAGCTTGTCGCCTCGATCTATGCCGATGCCCTGACCGGCGCCGAAGGCCACTGGGGCGACTATCCCGCCATCGTGCCCATGTGCCCCTCGGGTGCGGATGCTTCCGCCCCGCACCTGACATGGGACGGCGAGACCCTCAAGCGCGGCGAATGCACCTTCTTTGAACTCGCCGGCGTCTACCGCCGCTATCACACGCCTTTCTGCCGGACGGTCTTCCTTGGAACGCCCCCTGACGACATGAAACGCGCCGAGGCGGCGCTGGTCGAGGGGCTCGAAGCCGGCCTCGACGCCGCCCGCGCCGGCAGCCGTGCCTGCGATATCGCCAATGCGCTGGGCGGGGTCTTGGAAAAGGCCGGCATCCAGCGCGGCGCCCGCTGCGGCTATCCCATCGGTCTGAGCTACCCGCCCGATTGGGGCGAGCGCACCATCTCGCTCCGCTCCGAGGACGAGACCGTTCTGGAACCGGGCATGGCCTTCCACTTCATGCCCGGCATCTGGCAGCCCACATGGGGCCTCGAGATCACCGAGCCGATCCTCATTCGCGAGAGCGGCCCTGCCGAGCCCTTCTGCCACCGCCCGCGCAAGCTCTTCGTGAAGGACTGACGATGAGCGCCGCCCTGACAGAACGTTCGGTCGAGATCCTGCGCGATCTCATCGCCTTTCCGACGATCTCGACCGACAGCAACCTCGCGATGATCGACTATCTGGCCGAGCGCCTCGGCGCCCTCGGTGCCCGCGTCATCATCACCCGCGACGAGACGGGCGAGAAGGCCAATGTCTTCGCCACCCTCGGGCCGGATGTGAAAGGCGGCGTTCTCCTTTCCGGCCATTCCGATGTGGTCCCCGTGGCCGATCAGGACTGGACCACCGATCCCTTCGCCCTGACCGAAGCCGACGGCCTCCTCTACGGGCGCGGCACCTGCGACATGAAGGGCTTTATCGCTGCAGCCATGGCACTCGCTGAAAGCATTGATCCTGCCGCCCTCAAGCGCCCCTTGCATTTCGCTTTCACCCACGATGAGGAAACCGGCTGCCTTGGCGCGGGCCATCTCGTGAAAGACCTTGAGGCCCGCGGCATCGTCCCCGATATCGCCATCATCGGTGAGCCCACCGAGATGAAGATCATCGAAGGCCACAAGGGCTGATACGAATACACGACCCGCTTCACCGGCCTCGAAGGCCACGGCTCGGCCCCCGATCTGGGAGTAAACGCCGCCGAATACGCGGTGCGCTATGTGAGCCGCCTCATGGCCCTGCGCGAGGGGTTGGTGGCCCGCACGCCCAAGGGCAGCCGCTTTGACCCGCCCCATACCACGATCAACATCGGCCGTATCGCAGGTGGGGTCGCCCATAACGTCATCGTCGGCAAGGCCGAGGTCGATTGGGAAATGCG
>JBFEXG010000025.1:0-15255 GCA_041546005.1 Paracoccaceae bacterium | reverse complement strand
TGCTTTCGCATTGCTTTCTTGAGGAATTTCAATGCAGCTCTGTTGTCACGTGTTTTGGTAACGAAGCTCTCCAGAACCTCACTCTCGTGATCGACGGCGCGCCAGAAGTAGTGCCGCTCGCCATTGATCCTCACGAAAACTTCGTCGAGATGCCACTGCCAACGGCTGAACTTCAGCCCCCCGATGCGGCGCCTCCGGATCTGGGATGCGAACATCGGGCCGAACCTGCGCCACCAGGAGCACACCGCCTCATGACTCACATCGATGCCGCGTTCGTGCAGCAGATCCTCCACGTTGCGCAGCGATAGTGGAAACCGCTCATAGAGCATCGCCGCTAGGCGGATGATCTCGGGGCTCGTTTTGAAGTACTTGAAAGGGGAGCGTTTTGCCATTCGCAGACGCTACCCGGCACCCTGCCCTGCCTCAAGCCAAGTTCTTCTGACACGACCACCCTGCCCGCCTCTAGGCAATTTTCTCAGGCAAGGCCGTGTCCCTAGTTCGAAATATCGATCATCAGGTCGAGGAACGGAGCGTATTGCTGGGCGCCAAAGATGTCTCCGTCCCCGGCGCTACCACTTGGGCGCAAGCGCAGGATTGTGAACTTGATCGCATAGGCCGGATCGTATTCGACGAAATCGGTCAGGCGCGCGCGGTCGACATTCAGGATCTCGCAGACCGTATCGGGGGTCAGCGCGCCAGAGCGCTTCACCATCTCGTAGGTCGCCTTTTCGCGAAAGATGATGTCAAAGGTGATCTTGTCGGTGCCCGCGTTCTTCGAGCGGATCGTCTTGGCCAGATCGGCCAGTTTCTTGCGCGTGTTCATGGCAACCTCAGCCGATCATGGCGGTATGGGTGGGGAAAAGTTCGAGCGGATCGTCGACCGCCATCGTGTGGTTCAAGGTCCAGCGATATGCAGGGCTGGCGTGCATGACCTCGTCGAGAACGAAGGAGACGCCACCGGCGGTGCCCTTCACGTCCGGCAGACGAGCATAGAAGAGCTGCCGGGTACCTGTCATGGTCACTTCTTCAGCCATCTCGCGGGTTGGCGCGATGCCTTGGACGACGATGCAAAGTTCGTGGCCGGGTTTGTCCTTCAAAGGCTCCATATCGCCCATGACCCCGTTGCGGCCAAAGACGTTGTAGTGAAGCTCCCATCCATCTTTGCCAAAGCGCTCTTCGGTCTGCGTGCGAGCCCAGGCGATCACCTCATCGACATGGGCAATGGTATAGGGATCGCGGATGCCGGCCATGCCGACAAAACGCTCGCCAACCTTGCCCGAACCTTCCAGCTTGACCCGGAACTCTTCGGCCGGGACGAAATCCATCCCGGTCACGCGGGTGGTCTTGTCGGCCACCTGATCATAGCTGCAGTTGGTCATGTCGAGCAAACCGCCGGCTACATATTCGTGGAACGGGTTGGAACGTTCATACATGGCATGTCCTGCCACCGAGGCGACGGTGCAGCGTTGGAATGGAGCCATAGCGGTCACCTCAACGAAATCGTCGGTGATTTCGCCCATGACCGTTTCCTTGGCTCCGTAGGGTTCGGCGCAGAAGGAGGCGCATTCCAGAACCTTGCCAAGGTAGTAGGACTGCGGCTCTGGATAGCCCTTGTGAAGGGCGGCGGCGGCAAAGATCGCGCTGTCGGACGAGCGTCCGCCGATGATGACGTCGCAACCCTCTTCAAGCAACTTCAGGAAGGGGTGAACCCCGGCCATCGCAACAACGCGTTCGGTCGCATCCAGCTCCTCTTCGGACAAGTCCTCACGGGCGTCGAGGCCCTTGATGGGCGAACCTGCCCGGATCTTGCCGAGAATCTTGTCCTTGCCGACCTCGGAATAGAACCAACCAATCTTGAAGGGCGGAAGGTTGTGACGCTTGGCAATGTCGCGGATCATCTCGACGTACATATCGACGCGGCTGTTGGTGCCCGTATCGCCCGCCGAACCGATCATCATCGGAACACCAAGCCGACGAGACGCCAGCAGCATTTCTTCCAGATCATGCTCCTGCCAAGCTTTCGGGCTGGCGCAGGTATCGGTGCCAAGCGGCACGGGGCCGATGTCGTCACTGCCGGAGTCGGCGGCAATGAAGTCCGGGTTGGCATCAACCCCGAGATGGAAACTGCCCGGTTTGAGCGGGGCGAAGCCAAGGTGCCCGTTGGGGCAAATGATCTTCATTGACGGCATGAAAACCTCACACAAAGGAGTTGCTTTGGTTTCCCTAGATGCATTTTTCATGCCAATATGACGCTGAACAATAACCCATTGCAATAACTAGGTTCTCTTCCGAAGGTGTGATTTTCACACGGGCATTCGCGTCGAAATCACGCAATAGTCTGGTGGGGGTCACGCTGATTAGAGACCGAGCTTGGCCATCTGATGGCGAAGCGCGTGTCGGCTGATCTTCAAGGTCGAAGCAGCGGTCTGGACGTTGCCCCCTGCCTCTAGCAGGGCGCGAGAGATGAGCTTGCGTTGGAAATCGGCTGTAGCCTCGTGAAAGCCGTTGATAGCAGGGTTGCCAGCTTCAGCTATGGGGGAAACTCCACCGCTCCGCACCGTTCTTACGATCCGATCGGGGAGGTGGCGGGGCAAAATCTCGTCGTCATCTTCGAGTATGAAGATCCGCTCGAGCAGGTTCTCAAGCTCTCGAACATTGCCCGGCCAATGATACCGCAGGAAGATATCGGCGGCCTCGTCCGAAAGACCACGGATCGAGCGTTTGTAGATCGCATTGTAGCGGCCGATGAAATGCTGCGAGAGCGTCAGCACGTCGTTGCCGCGATCGCGCAGCGCCGGGATATTCAGCGCGACCACCTGCAGCCGGTAGTAGAGATCTTCGCGAAACTTGCCGTCCTTGACCTCGGACAGGAGGATCTTGTTGGTGGCCGCAATGAAGCGGACATCGACCGAGGTGGATTTCACTGCACCAACCCGCCGGAACTGACGCGTATCGAGCAGGCTCAGAAGCTTCGCCTGCAGCGTCAGGTCCATCTCGCGGATCTCGTCAAGAAAGACGGTCCCGTTGTTGGCGGCCTCGATCAGGCCGAGCTTGCGTTCGACCGCCCCTGTAAAGGCGCCGCGTTCGTGACCAAAGAGCTCTGACTCAAGAAGGCTCGCGGGGATCGCCGCGCAGTTGATATCCAGAAATTCTTTCTGGGCGCGGACCGAGCTGTTGTGGATCATTCGCGCCACAAGCCCCTTGCCAGTGCCGGTCTCGCCATAGATCAAGACGTTCTGCGCCGGGCTGGTCGCAACGCGCGAAATCAATCGCCTCAGATTTAGGATGCTCGGGTGATCGCCGATGATTTCGTTCTTGTAGACCGCCATACGATGTCCATTCCCTTCGCCGAAGCTCAGGACGACATCCCGCAGGTCTGCCATTGCCCCGTGCACGGATTGCCCTGACTAAAGGCCATGCTCCTGAGACTACACGAATAGATAGCGGTGGAAAGCGTCTGGCTGGCCTCCGATACGTCATGCTGACACAGGGGGGCGGAGCCGAGGGCGGCGTCTCTGTGGCTTTTCATCAGCTCGATTGACTGAGGGATGCCAGGCGTCAGATCGGGAAGCCTGCGGCCAAGATAGGCGAAGCGGTCGGCCGAGTTTCCGGCGATCCTATCGCTTTCTGGCAGCAAGGTCTCCGACGCGAGATCTTCGCTGACGAAATGGTTCGTGCGCCAGACAAGTGCGCTCTGCTCGATGTTCACCTTGCGACTAGCTAGTTCGACAGCGGCGACCGCCCCCGTGGCATCCGCGAGGATCAGCGTGCCGCCGCCAGCGTGGGGCACAGATTTGATGAATTTTACAGCCTCAGCGACCGTCGCCGAGATTGCAAGAACACGGGTCATCAAGAAATAGCGGAGCCAGCCAACACCGTGGCCTGCCACCGAAACCTGCGTATCTGCCAGCGCAAGGCCCTTGGCATTGATCCCACTTGAATAGGCGGCGGGGCTGCCAAGGCTGCCAAGGCAGATGAGCTCGCCTGTTTTGATGTCCGGTCCCCTATGGGATGTGAGCCGTTGAATGCCGAGGTGCAGGCCCGAATAATCTCGGTTCTTGACGACGATCGGGCCGTCGGGACCATCGCTGACAGCCCAGGCGCTGCAGCCGTCACCATCGAGCTTTGCGCCAAGTTTCAGGTCACGAAGGGTTCCAAGATGAAGATGGGCGAACAGATCGTTGTCCGGTAGCCCGAAGCCATCGGCTATGCCTTGAAGTTCGGCCATGCCAGATGGATCGTTGGCCGCGTGAAAGAGGGCCTGATCTCGAAGATAGACTTCGGCGTGGGCATCGATCAGGCCTTCCGCTCTGGCTGTCTGGACCCGACCGATTGTGGCCTCTCTGACGCGGGCGACATCTGCGAAGCTGTCCGCGGACTGACCATGGCCCCGGGCCCAAGCACCGCCCGACAGGATCATTGGATCAGCAGCCGGGAAGATACCGAAACTCATGCATTTGCCCCGTCAAGAATAGTCAGGTTTTCCGCGAGCCGATGACACGCAACCTCGTGGCCGGGCGATACGGTTTGAGTTTCCGGGCGTCTTTGCGAGCAAAGATCGGTGGCGAGCGGGCATCTCGTGTGGAATTTGCAGCCTGGAGGTGGGTTGAGTGGTGACGGCAAATCCCCTTTGAGACGGACACGTCCCTTTCGGCCCGCTCGCTCGATTTCGGGCACTGCGGACATCAGACTTTGGGTATACGGATGCCGTGGTGCCGCGAGAACTTTTTCTACCGGCCCCATTTCCACGATCTCACCGAGATACATGACAGCGACGCGATCGGCGAGATAGCCGATCACCGAGATATCGTGGGAAATGAAGAGGTAGGTCAGCTCAAGCTCGCGCTTGAGCTCGAGTAGTAGTTCGATGATCTGAGCCTGAATTGATACGTCAAGCGCCGAAACAGGCTCATCGCAAACTACAAACTCGGGATTGGAAATCAGGGCCCTCGCGATGCCGATGCGTTGGCGCTGGCCGCCCGAAAATTGGTGCGGATAGCGGTCGAGCTGATTGGCCTTGAGGCCAACCCTCTCCGCTATGGCCGCGACCTTCTTGCGAATGTCGTCCTCGTCGGTCGCCAGATTATGGAGCCGAAGCGGCAGGCCGACGATCTCGTTCACCGTGCGGCGCGGATTGAGCGAAGCATAGGGATCCTGAAAGATGATCTGCATCCGCCGGCGCATGGCCTTGAGGTCGTCCGCATCAAGGCTGGTCACCTCGGTATCGCCAAAGCTGACCTTGCCAGCCGTCGGCTCGTGCAGCCGGAGGACAGCGCGCCCGAGGGTGGATTTACCACAGCCGCTTTCCCCGATCAGGCCAAGGATTTCGCCCTTGTTGATCTCGAAGCTGACATCGCTGACCGCCTTAACGACGGTTTGGGGCACGCCCGCAATGCGCTGGCCGAGGCTGCGATTGCCGACGTAGTGCTTGGACAGATGTTCGACGCGAAGAAGCGGGTTCTGGGTCATGAACTGGGCTCCTCAAGGCGAACACATCTGGCGCGATGGCCCGCTCCTACGGTTCGCATCGAAATGAGCGACTTGCAGACATCCTTGCGAACACCGCAGCGGGAATAGAACCGGCACTCGGCGGGCATATTAATCAGGTCGGGAACCTGTCCCTCGATCGGCCGGATCGGTTGGCCACGCAGTGACATCCGCGGGATCGAGGCCAGAAGGCCCTTGGTGTAGGGATGCTGCGGGTTCTCGATTACCTCTCGGGTCGGGCCCTCCTCGACCACCTGTCCGGCATACATAACCATGACCCGGTCGCAGTGTTCGGCGACAACGCCGAGATCGTGCGTAATGAGCACGACGCTCATGTTCAACTTGGTGCGCAACTCAGTAATCAGCTCAAGCACCTGCGCTTGAATAGTCACATCGAGCGCGGTGGTGGGCTCGTCGGCGATCAGCAGCTTGGGGCTGCAGGAAAGCGCGATGGCGATCATGATCCGCTGTCGCATCCCGCCCGAAAACTCGTGGGGATACTGACGGAGCCTTGTTTCAGCGGACGGAATGCCGACAAGGGTCAGTATCTCGACAGACCGGTCACGGATCGCCCGACGACGTTCGCGCCGCGACGTGGGCAATGACGCGTCATGAATCTCGAGAACTTCTCCGATCTGTTCGCCCACCGTCAGCGCCGGATTGAGGGCCGTCAGGGCATCCTGCATCGTCATCGCGATGTCGCGTCCGCGCAACTTGCGCATTTCCTGCGGGGACAATTGCCTCAGGTCGCGGCCGTCGAACAGCAATTGGCCTGCGTCAATCCGGCCCGGACTTTTCACCAGCCCCATAACCGAACTGAAGGTGACGCTCTTGCCAGAACCGGATTCTCCAACGACGCCGAGGCATTCGCCGCGATCGACCTCGATATCGACCCCATCCACGGCACGAACGATCCCGGCGCGGGTTTCAAAGACGGTTCTGAGACCTTTGACGGAAAGAAGCGACGCGCTCATTCGTGGAACCTCGGATCGAAGGCGTCGCGCAGGCCTTGGCTGGCCACGTTGATGGCAAGAACGAGGAGCAAGATCGCGAGGCCGGGGAAGGTCGAAACCCACCAGGCATCAAGGATGAAAGCCCGGCCATCGGCGACCATCGACCCCCAAGATGCGGTCGGCGGCTGAACGCCAAGGCCGAGGAACGACAGCGACGCCTCAAGGATGATCACGTGGGCCATGCGGATCGTCGCGACGACGATCACCGGCGACATGATGTTGGGCAGGATTTCCTTGAGCATGATGTGCGACTTGGAGGCGCCAAGCGCGCGCGCAGCCTCAACATATTCAAGCTCACGCGTGACCAGCGTCTCGCCGCGGACAACGCGGCAGGGAATGACCCATTCCTTGTAGGCGAGTGCGAGGATGATGTTGACTAGGCCCGGCCCCATCATCGCCATCAGGCCGATGGCAAAGATCAGATAGGGAAAGCCCAGAAGGATATCGACCAGTCGCGAGATCACCACATCGACCCAGCCGCGCAGATAACCCGAGGCGAGGCCAGCAAGGATGCCAATGGTCGTCGCCACCAGAATCACCGCCGCGCCGATGAAGATCGAGATTCGCGTTCCATAGATGATCCGCGACAGGATATCCCGGCCAAGCGCGTCGCAACCCAGAAGATAGGACCACTCCCCTCCTGCCTGCCAAGCAGGCGGCTGCAGGCGACGGAAGAGATCGGTCTCGTAGGGATCATGCGGCGCGATCAGCGGCGCGAAGATCGCCATGACGATGAAGATCAAGACCACCACGGTGCTTGCAACGGCGAGCCGGTTGAACGCGAAGTTCCGGAGATTCTGGCGAAAGATCGATTCCGCGCCAGGGAGCGTTTCAGTCGTGTAGGTCACAGTTTTACCCTCGGGTTCAGGACCGTGTAGAGAATATCGGCAAGGAAATTCAGGAGGACGTAGGTCACCGCGTAGAAGAGCACCGCCGCCTGTACGAGCGGATAGTTCCGCAGGAAGATGCTCTCGACCACAAGGCGCCCAAGGCCAGGCCAGCCAAAGACCGTTTCAACGATCATGTTGCCGCCCAAGAGGCTGCCGGTTTCGATGGCTGCGACCGAAACAGTCGGGATGAGCGCGTTCTTGAGCGCGTGACGGAACAGAACGCGACGCCGCGAGAGGCCCTTGGCCTCGGCGAAGGTCACATAGTCCTGACGCAGGACTTCGAGCATCGAGGTTCGGGTCACGCGCATCAGGATCGCTGTCATCGGCAGACCAAGAGTGAGGGCGGGAAGAAGAATATGCGACAACGCATCGAGGAAGGCATCAAACCGGCCCCTGAGTAGCGTGTCGATAAGAAGAAAATGGGTGATCGGCTCGATCTCGCTGGAATAGCCAATACGACCGGCCACCGGCAGGATGTGCAAGTTTACCGCAAACAGCATCAGGAGGAGGATGCCGAACCAGAAACCGGGAAGCGAAACGCCGAGAAGAGAGCCAAGTGTCGCGATGCGATCGAATATGGAATTCTTCCGGATTGCTGCCAGAACACCAAGGGGAATCGAGGTGGCGAGCGCGATGATCAGGGCAACAAGGCTGAGCTCGATTGTGGCCGGAAGGCGCTCGGCAATCACTTCGGAGACAGGCCGCCGGTGGTAGAAGCTCTGGCCGAAATCGCCGGTGACGGCATTACCCAGGAAGATGAAGAACCGCTCGGGGATCGACCGGTCGAGGCCGAGATCGTGGCGGAGTGCAGCTTCCTGCTCAGCCGTGATCTGCTGGTCGCCGATCATAATCTGAACAGGGTCGCCGGGGGTCAGCGCCATCATCAAGAAGGCGATTACGCTGACGCCCAGAAGAACGGGCACGAGTTGCAGCAGACGTTCGATAAGTTTGCCGAGGCTCATGCCCGTTCTCCGTTCTTGTACTAGCGCTTAGTTGACGCAGGCGTCGTGCAGGTTGATGCGGCTGTCCGCACTCGGCTGCCAGCCGCTCACACGGGTCGACACACCATAGAGATCCTGCGGAACCCACAGATAGACGTAGGGCAGATCGCGGTTCACGATCAGCTCGGCCTCGCGATACATCTCCGCACGCTTGGCGACATCGAGCTCGACCGAGGCTGCATCAAGGATCGCGTCAAGTTCTGCGTTGGCATAGCCAGCCGAGTTGCCACGGTCCGCACTGCGGTGGGTCGGGATGAAGATGTCGAACGGATCGAGCGAACCGTTGCCCCAAGAGGTGAAGAACATATCACCCGTCTTCGGGCCGCCTTTGGTGCGCCACTTCTCGCTGAGCTGGGCGCCTTCACCAACGGTCACCGTGGTGCGGATACCCGCTTTTGTCAGGAGTGATGCGATGGCCTCGGCGGTGTCCTTGAAGGCGCCTTCGACGTCCATCGTCACATCGATACCATCCGGGAACCCGGCCTCAGCCAGCATCTGCTTGGCAAGCTCGGGGTCATAAGCGTAGGCCGGAAGCTCGCTCGAGCCGAAAGCGTCGGGCGATAGGATACCTTCGATCCGCGAGGCATAGCCGCCGAGGATGCGATCGATGATCAGATCCTTGTCGATGGCATGGGCCACGGCTTCGCGAACCTTGACGTCATCGAAGTATTCGCCTTCGAGGTTCATCGCGACAAAGAAGCTGCGGGTGCCGTTGACCGACATAACCATGGTGTCGGGGTTGGCCTCGACCTGACCGATCGAGAAGGCAGGCAGTTCGTTGATGATGTCCACATCGCCAGCCAGAAGGGCGGCTACGCGTGAGGCGGATTCCGGTATCACCTTGAAGATGACGCGATCGACGCAGGCCGGCCCGACCGGAGCGATATCCGACGCACCACCATAATAGTCGTCGAAGCGCTCCATAATGATCGAGTCGCCTTTGCGCCATTCGACAAGTTTGAACGGGCCAGTGCCGTTGACCTCGGTTGCCATGCCAGCGGTCCCGACGCTTTCAACAAATGCCTTCGAGACGACTTCTTGGAAGGGAAGCTGCGCCGGCAGGATCGGCCAAGGCTCGGACAGGTTGATGCGGATGGTATAGGCATCAATAACATCGGTCGACGCGAGCGGCCCTAGAAGGCTCTTACGGGGACTGGTCTGGCCATCGCCCATCGCACCCTCGACCGTCAAACGATCGAGCGTGAACTTGACGTCTTCGGCGGTGAGGTCGCTGCCGTCATGGAACTTGATGCCCTGACGGATCTTGAACTCATACACGGTCGGCGAGATTTGCGAATAGGACTCGGCGATCTCGGGCACGACGTTCATCTCCGCGTCGCGGGTGAGGATGCCATCATAGAGGTTGCGGATGATGGTTTCGGTTTCGCGTTTGCGGTGGTTGGCGGGGTCCAACGTATCGGCATCAAGCGTGAAGCCGACAGTCAACTCCGAGGCGGAAACGGCCGGTGCGGCAAAAAGCAGGACGGCAGTTGTGGCCAGAAGAGCTCGTGAAATTGATTTCATTTGTGTTCTCCCTGTTGACGGTTGCCGGTAGATCTTGCCGGCGCGTCCCAAAAGTCTGGACATAGACCAACATGCATCTTTCATGCCAACCTTTATGCGCCCCTGAATTCTCTTGGATTTCATCGTTATTCTATACGGTTATCTCCCACTTGTCGTCATATCGTTGAAACGCGCCAATGCAGTAGCGTGCGATCCACGCGGCGTGGGCGCAGATCACGCGCCGTGAATTTGACGTCTCAGGAGCGGCGGGCCTGCTTTAGACGGCCCTGCTTACTGCGGTCGCTGGCTGAAGGAATCCGAAGCAGCTCTCGGTATTTGGCGACTGTCCGGCGAGCGACCTGAATGCCCTCTTTTACGAGGGTGTTGCTGATCACCTGATCTGACATGGGCCTTCGGGAATCTTCGTCGCGGATCATTGCTGCAATCCGGGCTTGGACCGCCTTGTTGGACAGCGCACCGTTTCCCTTTTCGCCGGCAAGCGCGGCGCCGAAGAAATCCCGCAATGCGATGGTTCCAAACGGGGTCTGCACACGCAGACCCATTGTCACACGGCTGACTGTCGTTTCATGCATGCCCAACGCAGCAGCAATATCGCGATGCGAAAGGGGCAGCAGCTCGGTTGCCCCGCCCTTCATGAAATTCGTCTGCCGTTGCACGATTTCGGCGGCGATCCGGATCGTCGTGATGTTCCGACGCTCCACGGCCCGGGCGACCGAATGGGCCAGCTCAAGCATTTGCTTGTCTTCCTTGGACAAGCCGTCCCGCTCAACGATGCGCAGAGCCGGAAGGGCGGATCTATTGAGTTCTACCTGCCATGATCCGCCGTCCTTGCTAATCAGAAGGTCTGGTGCAGTTGTGACTGGAGTTTCTTGGTCAAAACTTGCGCCGGGTTTGGGGTTGTAGGTTCGAATTTTCTCGAAAAGCCCAACGATCGTTTTTCGATCCGCGCCGCAAAGTTTGGCCAATTCATCGATCTCGCCCCGTGCGAGCAGCGGCAGGTTGTCCAGAAGGCAGGCCATTTCCGGAGACAGCTCTTCAGCGCTCATGGCCTGGAGGCGGAGGCATTCAGCGAGCGATCGGGCAAAGAGGCCCGGGGGATCGATCTGCTGGATCAGTCCGAGGACCGTCTCTGCCTCTTCACGGCTACAACCGGCAGATCGCTCGATATCTTCAAGCGGTGCACCAAGCCAGCCGCTCGGCTCGAGGGCTTCGATAAAGTGTTCGGCGATAGCCAGATCTCTCGAGCGTCGCAGGACAAGGCCGATTTCGCCTCTCACATGTTCCACGAGGCTAGAGGGCGCTGATGCAGCCAGCTCGACCATACCCGCAGCGCCCGTTGACGGAAGCTCCTTTGGGGGGCGATTTCGCCCATCCGGCCCAGACGGGCGCTCGAGCTGTAGAAAATGATTGAGGGCTGCGTGAAATTCCAAAAAGGCCGCAAGTTCTTTGTTGTTGAACTTCAGAAGCTCAATAGCCTGCCCGAGCTGCCGGGTCATTCCCAGAGAGCGGGCTTCCTGTAGCGAGTAGGCGCTCAGACCGGACACTATGCTTCCATTCAGACATGTTTGAAATCGCTCGTAGGCTAGCCGAATGCAACGCAACCGCAAACCCTTCCGAGGGTTCCGTCATGTGTGGAGTAGACCTTTCCTCTATCTGTGTGATTGTATCTCTCCGACCACCTTGCTGACCAATCTCGGAGAATGGGGCCAATGAAACGAACCGGTCTCGATGTCATCGACCTACGCATTCTCAGCGCGGTTCAAAAACATGGGCAGCTCAGCAAGACCAAGCTTGCCGAGATCGTGAATCTGTCTTCGACACCCTGCTGGGCCCGCCTCGATCGGCTAAAGGCGGCGGGGTTCATCAAAGGCTACTACGCAGACCTGGTTCTCGAGAATATCTGCGATTTTTCCGAAGTTGTCGTAACCGTTTCACTGACCCATCACCGCAAAGTGGATTTTGATCGGTTCGAAGCCTTCGTGCGTGGCATCGAAGAAATCACCGAATGCATCGCTACCGGCGGCGGCACCGACTATGTGATGAAGACGATCAGCCCAAACCTTGGGGCCTTTCAGGAGCTGATGGAGACCATGCTTGCGGCCGATTTGGGGATCGACCGCTATATGACTTATATCGTCACCCGCAGGGTCAAATCGGCGCAGCCGAATATCCTCAAACTCGCCGCAAAATCCCCCAAACCCGAGCGCTAGTCTGTTCGGGCCAAAAGCCGGATAAAGATAGACCGATCAGGCTGAACTGGGCCCACTTTCAGACCGCGCACATCGGGACTGTGGGGCTAAATCATCGCCAGAAATTTCATTCGGCGGCCGTGGGCCGCTTGTAGAAAGAGGCGACCCCTATGACACAGACTGGTGACTTTGGTTTTGGCACGCAGATCCGCAAATCCCCCTATTTCGATGCAACCGTGCGCTGGGGCGCGACCGGATTTTCCGTCTATAATCACATGTATATCCCGCGTGATTTTGGTGATCCGGAGCAGAATTTCTGGAATTTGGTGAACGAGGCGATCCTTTGCGACGTGGCCGTCGAGCGTCAGGTCGAGATCACCGGCCCGGACGCCGCCCGCTTCGTCCAGATGCTGACGCCGCGCGATCTGTCCAAGATGGCGGTTGGTCAGTGCAAATATGTCCTGATCACCAACGCCGAAGGCTGCATCCTGAACGACCCGATCCTGTTGCGTTTGGCCGAAAACCATTTCTGGATTTCGCTCGCCGACAGCGACATTCTGCTCTGGGCGCAGGGCGTGGCCGTGCATTCCGGCATGGACGTGACCATCGGCGAACCCGACGTCTCGCCCCTGCAGCTGCAGGGTCCGAAGTCGGGCGAAATCATGCGGGCGCTCTTTGGCGAAAGCATCATGGACCTGCGCTATTACTGGCTGCGCGAGGTCGAGCTTGACGGAATGCCGCTGATCGTTTCGCGCACGGGTTGGTCGAGTGAACTGGGATATGAGATCTATCTGCGCGACAGCGCCCATGGCGACCAACTCTGGGAAAAGATCATGGCCGTCGGCGGACCTCTTGGCCTTAAGCCGGGCCATACCTCGTCAATCCGCCGCATCGAAGGCGGGATGCTGTCCTATCACGCAGACGCCGACATCAAGACCAATCCCTATGAACTCGGGTTCGACCGTCTGGTGAACCTCGATATGGAAGCCGACTTCATCGGCAAGGCCGCGCTCCGCCGGATCAAAGAAGAAGGCGTTCGCCGCAAGCAAGTCGGTCTCATTATCGACTGCGCGCCGCTGAAGGGCCCCAACACGCGCTTCTGGCCCATTTCCCACAATGGCGCCGAGGTCGGCAAAGTGACTTCTGCAATCTACTCGCCGCGTCTCAAGCAGAACATCGCCCTTGCGATGATCTCGGTCGAGAGCGCTGAGATCGGCACTCAGGTTGAGGTCCAGACCGGAGCCGGCCCTGCGATGGCGAGGATCGTGGAGCGCCCGTTCTACGATCCGCAGAAGAAACTTGCCGCCGCCTAAGCGAGGAGAACTTCTCATGTCCGATCTTGCCATTGAGCTGCACTGGCATCGCGCCCATCCGGCCCTGGAAACGGGCAAATACTCCGCCGAACATACCGTGCGCTTTAACAACCATCACGAAGTTCTGGTCGACGCCGCCCCTGATTGGGGCGGCCACCCCGACCACACCAACCCCGAACAGGCGCTGGCATCGGCCTTGTCCAGTTGTCACATGATGACCTTCCTCGCGCTGGCGGCCAAAGCAGGCTGGCCGGTGGCGAGCTACCACGACTATGCCGTGGCGCATCTTGGCAAGAACCCAAAGGGGCAAATGTCGGTGACGCGGATCGACCTGCATCCTGTTGTGCGTTTCGACACCGGCTTTTCGGTGGATGATGCCTCCCTCGAGCAGATGCAGGATCGGGCGCACCGCTATTGCTTCATCGCCAATTCGCTCGCCGACAGCGTCGAAATCAACATCATCTAGACCGGACAAAGGAAGTAGCCCGTGCAGCAGCCTGATATCCTCCTGCGAGGACTCGACGAAAACGGCATTCTAAGGCTCACCCTAAACGACAACGCGCGCCGCAATGCCCTATCTGAGGCGATGCTTGCGGCTTTGGGCCAAGCCTTTGCCGAGGCAGGAGCCGATCCGGCGGTACGTGTGGTGGTTCTGGCTGCGACTGGTCCGGCCTATAGCGCCGGGCATGACCTCAAGGAGATGACAGCCGCGCGCGCAGCACCAGATCGCGGACGTACCTATTTTACAGAGGTCCTAACGCGCTGTTCTTCGGTCATGCAGGCAATCGTCACCTGCCCCAAGCCGGTGATCGCCGAAGTCGCGGGGGTTGCCACGGCCGCGGGTTGCCAACTTGTCGCGAGCTGCGATCTGGCGATAGCAGCCGAGACCGCGCAATTCAGCACGCCGGGCGTCCATATCGGCCTCTTCTGCTCAACCCCGATGGTCGCGCTCTCGCGCAACGTGGCAAACAAGTATGCCATGGAAATGTTGCTGACCGGCGATATGATTTCGGCACAACGCGCAGCGGAGATCGGCCTCGTCAACCGCACCGTGCCGGTGGACAGCCTTGCCGCCGCAACCATGGAACTTGCGAAAAAGATCGCCTCCAAGTCTTCATTGACGCTTGCGACGGGCAAGCGCGCTTTCTATGCCCAGCGCGAAATGGCCCTGAGCGATGCCTATGAGTATGCCTCGCAGGTGATGGTTGAGAACATGCTCGCACGCGATGCCGAAGAGGGCATCGGCGCCTTCATTGAAAAGCGCGCGCCGCTTTGGCAAGACCGGTGATCGGTGCTGGCAGACGAATACGAACCAGTCTCGTTTTGTCGGCAAACAGGGGAACCTACGCGGAACAAAGTAGGCGCCATTCAGCAAGAGCGGCGGTTAGATTGGCTTTGAATGCGTCGGCTGGAGAGACTATGTTCTTGATTGAAGTGGTTTGAGATCGAGGCGCGGACGGAGGCGAATTCCTGAAGACTTCGTCGAAAAGTCAACGCCAGCGGCTGGATCGCATCCCCTCAACCCGCCGTTTCCGGATCTCAGAGGCAAACATCGGCCCGAACCGGTTCCCCCAGAACCGAACCGTTTCGTGGCTAACGTCGACTCCACGTTCGTGCATCAGGTCTTCGACATTTCTGAGCTGCAACAAAAACCAGACGCAAATCATAGCCGCTCGGCGGATCACATCAGAACTGATTTTGAGTAGCGGAAGGGGGAGCGTTTGGTCATGCCCGGACGCTATCTATCGCCCTGCCCCGCCTCAAGCAAAGTTCCTCAGACAAGCCTCGCCGCAGCATCTCAATATGCTTAGTTCATTTGACTCTGATAATTACAAATG
>JBFEXG010000030.1:0-14499 GCA_041546005.1 Paracoccaceae bacterium | reverse complement strand
CGGCGGGCAGATCGTGCGCTATGAGGGGCTGAAGGAAATGACGGTCGAGGTCAGCCGCTCCGCCGCCAAGAAGCCGCGGGTGGCCGTTTTCCAAGGAACCAAGTTTTCGACCTCGACGCAGCTCTCGAGCCGCATTCTCGAGATGTTCCGGCGGGAAAGTTGGCCCGCCCTGCCCGATCACACCGCCGCGTGGCTTGCGCTCCAGCGCGAGGTTTCTCACCTTCCCAGCCACGACCGCGTGCTGGTTGAGAGCTTCCCACATGACGGCCTTGCCCACACCTGTTTCTATGGTTTCGCGGGCCGCAATGCGCAGCAAACGCTCGGCTTGCTTCTCACGCGCCGGATGGAGACGGCGGGGCTCAATCCCTTGGGCTTTGTCGCCACCGACTATGCCACCTTGATCTGGGGGCTTGATGAGGTAACCGACCCCGCGCCACTTTTGCAGGACAAAGGCCTGCGCGAGGGCCTCGATGACTGGCTCAAGGGCAATGCGGTAATGAAGCGGACCTTCCGCGGCGCGGCCACGATCGCCGGCCTTATCGAGCGCAACCTTCCGCAGGCCCGCAAATCGGGGCGGCAGGCGACCTTTTCGTCGGACATCCTCTACGACACGCTCCGCAAATACGACCCCGATCACCTCCTGATGCGGATCACCGAGCTAGAGGCCATGCGCGGCCTCGTCGATTTCGGCCGGATCGAGGAATTCCTCGCCCGCACCGCCGGACGGGTCGATCATGTGCGGCTTGAGCGGGTCTCGCCCTTGGCTGCGCCTATGCTTCTGGAGGTTGGAAAGGTGCCTGTTGTTGGCGAGGGCCGTGAGCAACTCATGGCACGAGAGGCGGCGGCGCTGATGGCCGAAGCCGGCCTCGGCGATCTCTGAGCCTTGCGCGGGCGGGCGTTCCACGGCAGGACAGAGCCATGACCGCCCACGCCTTCACCCTATGCGATACGCCCCTGCGCGCCCTTCCCAGCGGCGCTCTGCATATCCCCGACGGAGAGGCGCTCTGCGTCTCCGACCTGCACCTCGGCAAGTCCGACCGCATCGCCCGGCGTGGCGGCGGCCTCCTGCCCCCCTACGAGGCCCGCGAGACGCTGGCGCGGCTCGAGGCCGACATCCTCGCCACCAACGCCCGCCAAGTCATCTGCCTTGGCGACAGCTTCGACGATCTTGCCGCTCAGGACTCGCTTGGCGATGAAGAACGGCTTTGGCTCGCGCGGCTTCAAGCAGGGCGGCGGTGGATTTGGATCGAGGGCAACCACGATCCGGGCCCGGTCGAGCTTGGTGGGTCGCATATGTCCGAGCTATGGCTGGGCGGCCTTATCTTCCGACATATTGCTGTCGCCGGAGCGGTTGGCGAAGTTTCGGGCCATTATCACCCCAAGCACCGGCTCGGCGGCACGGCCCGCGCGGCCTTTCTCTATGACAAAAGCCGTCTGATCTTGCCGGCCTACGGCACCTATACCGGCGGTCTTTCCTCGTCCGATCCTGTCTTTACAGAGCTGTTCAAGAGGCCGGCCATCGCCGTTCTGACAGGCACCAAGGCCATCCCGTCGCCGCTTTGACAGGTCAGGCGAGGAGCCCCGCCTCCTTGAGCGCGGGTTGATAGCCGCGGCTCACCGGCACTTCTTCGCCGTTGGCGAGCACAAGGAACACCCGCCCTTTGTCGCGCCGCGCCTCTGCGACCGCTGAGGCGGCAACCCAATGGGACCGGTGGGTGACATACCCTTCGATTCCATCCATCTCGGCGATGCCGTCTGAGAGGCGCAATAGGATCCGCTGGGTCGACCCGTCAGACAAGCTGACCACCGTATAATGATCCTCAGCCGTAAGCCGCAGGACTTCGGCATCGCCGACGCCCTCGAGCCTCTGAAGAAGACGCGGACGCGAGGATTGCTCCCCCTCTGGGGCAGCCTCTTTCCTCCACACAAGAAGCACATATCGCATCGCCGCAATCCACAGCGAGATGACCCCTACCTGCGCGCCAAGCTCGGCGAGCCCGCCGAGGGTGAGGCCCCGGCTGCGGTCAAACAGCCAAAGCAGAAGATGCAGCTGCGGGGTAAAGACCGCGGTAAAAATGCAGAGCAAAAGCAACTCGCGTTGCACATCGCTCCAGCCGCTCGTCCGCGAAGCTACCAAATGCCTTAAGGCACCGATGGACCCAACGGAGAAGAGGACCACCAGAGCCCAGAAGAGCGTTGAAAGGAGCTGGCCATACGCTGCGGTCGATCCAAAAGGTCCGACATATCCAAGCAGGATTACTGTGGCGGCCAACCCGAACCTAATCGGTTTGCCGCCCGGTATTAAAGCCCTGCCAATCGAAATCGTGCTCGACATACAAACAAACTAAACAATCATATGGCGGCGAGATAGCCGGTGTTCGGTTTGAATGTAATCACTTTTTTGCGAATGGCGAACCTTGCTAGGCGGTCAGCCCCTCAGGCTCGCGCAGTCCATGGGCGCGGCAGCAGGCCGTCAGCGTATTGGCCAGCAGGCAGGCAATGGTCATCGGGCCAACGCCACCTGGGACCGGCGTGATCGCGCCCGCCACCTCGGCACAGCTGGCGAAGTCGCAGTCGCCGACGAGCGCTGTCTTGCCGTCACGCTCAATCCGGTTGATGCCCACGTCGATCACGGTGGCGCCGGGCTTGATCCAATCGCCCGTGACCATCTCGGGCCGGCCAACAGCCGCCACGACGATATCGGCCTGACGGACGACACCGGGCAAATCTTTGGTGCGACTATGGGCGATGGTCACCGTGCAGCTATCGCCAAGCAATAGGTTGGCCATCGGTTTGCCCACGATGTTGGAGCGGCCAATCACCACGGCATTCATGCCCGAAAGGCTTCCGTGGTGGTCCCTGAGCATCATCAGGCAACCAAGCGGGGTGCAGGGCACCATGGATTTCTGGCCAGTGCCCAGAAGGCCGACGTTCGAGATATGAAAGCCATCAACATCCTTGGCCGGATTGATCGAGTTGATGACGAGATCGGAATCGAGATGTTTGGGAAGGGGCAGCTGCACGAGGATGCCGTGCACATCCGGATCGTGGTTGAGCCGATCAATCAGCGCCAGAAGGTCGGCTTCCGAAGTGTCCGCCGCAAGCTTGTGTTCGTAGGAGTTCATCCCGACTTCGACGGTCTGCTTGCCCTTGGAGCGAACGTAGACCTGGCTTGCCGGATCCTCGCCGACGAGAACCACTGCAAGGCCGGGAGTAATCCCGTTTTCTTCCTTGATCTGCGCCACATGGGCGGCGACCTTGGCTCTCACGGTGGCGGCAAAGGCTTTGCCATCGATCAGTTTTGCGGTCATTCCCGTTTCTCCTAAATTTCGGTGCCCAGCACCTGTTCTTCGCGCGCGATCGACCAGTCAATAAGCCGACGCCAAAGAGCCTCGATCAAATCCGGGTCCAGACCCTCAGCGCTGGCTGCGGCACGGACCTTGCCGACCACTTCTTCGACCCGCGCCTCAATTCGTGCTGGCAGTCCTTCGCCCAGCTTGAGTTCGATCGCTCGATCGATGAGCCCGGCGCGATGGGCCAAGAGCTTCACCAACGCCCTGTCTGTTGCGTCTATCTCGGCCCGAAGGTCGATCATGGTCTTCAAATGGC
Organism: Paracoccaceae bacterium; assembly: GCA_041546005.1. Lineage (GTDB taxonomy): Bacteria > Pseudomonadota > Alphaproteobacteria > Rhodobacterales > Rhodobacteraceae > RFZI01. The sequence goes on along the minus strand of JBFEXG010000030.1, from coordinate 10,890 downwards.
TCGGACTTGCTGGCATCGGCCCAATCAGTTTGTGAAAGTGGCCTTCCTCTGAACAAGGCCACCCCCAGGTGCAAGCCCCGGCAGGACGAACCTGCCGGGGCGAAGAGAATTAGAACAGGCCCTCGATCTGGCCGCCGTCGTTGAGCCGGATCGTTTCCGCGCTCGGAACCTTGGGCAGACCCGGCATGGTCATGATCTCGCCGCAGATCACCACGACAAAGCCCGCACCCGCCGAGAGGCGAACTTCGCGGATCGGCACGGAATGGCCCGTCGGCGCGCCGCGCAGGTTGGGGTCGGTCGAGAAGCTATATTGCGTCTTGGCCATGCAAACCGGCAGGTTGCCATAGCCGGCGGCTTCCCAAGCCTTGAGCTGCTCGCGGATCGACTTGTCGGCGATCACCTCGTCGGCGTGGTAGATACGCTTGGCGATGGTCTCGACCTTCTGGAAGAGCGGCATCTCGTCGGGATAGAGCGGCGCGAAGTGCGAGGCACCCGACTCGGCGAGCTGGACGACCTTGTGCGCAAGCTCTTCAATCCCTGCCGAACCCTTGGCCCAGTGCTGGCACAGGATCGCCTCGGCGCCCTGCGCCTTGACGTAATCCTTCACCGCCTGAACCTCGGCATCGGTGTCCGATACGAAGTGGTTGATACCGACGACGACGGGCACGCCAAAGCTCTTCACGTTGGCGATGTGGCGGCCGAGGTTCGGGCAGCCTTTGATCACGGCTTCCACGTTCTCGGGTCCGAGGTCGGCCTTGGCGACGCCGCCGTTCATCTTCATCGCGCGCACGGTGGCGACGATCACCACAGCATCGGGCGCAAGGCCCGCTTTGCGGCACTTGATGTTCATGAACTTCTCGGCGCCAAGGTCGGCACCAAAGCCGGCCTCTGTCACCACATAGTCAGCGATCTTGAGCGCTGTCGTCGTGGCCGTGACCGAGTTACAGCCGTGCGCGATATTGGCGAAGGGGCCGCCGTGCACGAAGGCGGGGTTGTTCTCGAGCGTCTGCACAAGGTTGGGCTGCATCGCGTCCTTGAGGAGAACGGTCATAGCACCGTCGGCCTTGATGTCGCGGCAATAGACCGGCGACTTGTCGCGGCGGTAGGCGACGATCATGTCGCCAAGGCGCTTTTGCAGGTCCGAGAGGTTCTTCGCCAGGCAAAGGATCGCCATAACCTCAGAGGCCACGGTGATGTCAAAGCCGGTCTGACGGGGCGAGCCGTTCGAGACGCCGCCGAGCGAGGTCACGATATCGCGCAGGGCGCGGTCGTTCATGTCGACCACGCGGCGCCAGACGACGCGGCGGTCGTCGATGCCAAGCTCGTTGCCCCAGTAGATGTGGTTGTCGATCATCGCGGCCAGCAGGTTGTGGGCCGAGGTGATGGCGTGGAAGTCGCCGGTGAAGTGGAGGTTCATCTCCTCCATCGGCACGATCTGGGCATAGCCGCCACCAGCCGCGCCACCCTTCATGCCAAAGTTCGGCCCGAGCGAGGCTTCGCGGATGCAGACTGCCGCTTTCTTGCCGATCCGGTTCAGGCCATCGCCAAGACCCACGGTGGTCGTAGTCTTGCCCTCGCCCGCCGGGGTCGGGTTGATCGCGGTGACGAGGATCAGCTTGCCGTTGGGGCGATCCTGAACCGAGTCGATGAACGACTGGCTGACCTTGGCCTTGTCGTGGCCGTAGGGAAGAAGGTCGTCAGACCCGATGCCCAGTTTGGCACCGATTTCCTGAATGGGGCGCTTCTTGGCTTCGCGGGCGATTTCGATATCGGACTTGTAGCTCATGTTGACCTTCCACGTTGCGGGCAATGCGGGCGCATTGCGTCGACCACCGCATACCGCGCGCAGGCCTGCGGCAAAATTGCATTTCCGACATTATCGGCGCTGGAATCGGCGGCCTGAGTGGGCGATGTCGCGGATAGGAAACTTCTGTGGGGCCTCAGCCCAACCAAGCGCGCTGTTCGGGGACAAAGAGCTTCAGCTCCTCGCCGACTCGCAGGGCTCCGCCCCGCTCCACTGACGCGGTGACGCCACGACGCCCCTTCGCGGCCGACTTGAAGGTTTTGCCAAAGCCGGGATGAACGGTGTCGAGGGTCTTGGCTGGATAGTTGCAGGGGCCGTTTTCCACGTCGATCACGATGGTCACACCGGACGCCGACAGAAGGCGCGAGGCGGGCGGAACATGCGTAAAATCGGGGATACCTTTGAGAACGATCGACGCGCCGAGCCAGAGTGGATCGAGACGTTCAAGGCCCATCTCGGCGGCAATCGCCTCCATCTCCTCTTCGCTGAGGATGCTCATTTGCCGGCTGTTGCGGATTTCCGTGCCTTTTGGGTGAATATTGGCGACGCGAGAGCAGGACGGGCGGGTAACACCTGCGTGGAACTCTTTGTCGAACCCGGCCAGCGTCAGCGGCATCTCTGTCACCGCTTCGGCCTCGATCTCCGCGCCCTCGCGGCGGGGAACAAAGCCCAAAAAGGTAATCGTTGCGGTATAGTCGGTGGCGACGAAACCAGCCATGGGCGCTCCTATCGGGTCAGTGTCGGGTCAGCACGAAAAACAATCGGCGGAAAGGAAAGAGAACCGAACCATCCGCCTCAGCAGGATAGTCAGAAGCAAGCACCTCTTCATAGGCCGCGATGAAGCGCACCGTTTCGGCGGCATCAAGCTTCTCGGTGATTGGTCGCATCGCCGTTGACTCGGTGAACAGACGGACCGGATGGGCCCCTTCGGCGGCGGTTAGGCGCTGGAGGTATTCGCTTTGCCAGACCGAAACCTCTCCAAAGGGGACGAGCATTCGGGCATAGACCTCAGGAGCGGCGACCTGCGGCGACCAGCCCGAATAGTCGAATTTCTCGGGAAAGAGCCGAGCAGAAACCTCTCGCAGCGCTGCATGGCTTCGCCCCATCTGCTGGCGCGGCATCTGCACCGCCAGAACGCCATTCTCCGGCAGTTGGTTGGCAAGGCGGGGCATCAGGCCGGCGTGATCCGGCAACCAATGCAGGGCAGCGTTCGAGTAGATGACCGCAGGCGGCGTCTCCGGCTCCCATCCGGCGATATCGGTCTCGATCAGCCGGTCATAGCCGCGCGCTTTGGCCAGCATGGCGGTCGAGCTGTCGACCCCGACGATCTCCCGTTTCGGGAAGCGCGACCGCAGCGCCGCGGCAATGGCGCCATCGCCACAGCCAAGATCAATCACCGGCCCCGCACAAGGCGTTCCGATTTGCATCAATAGATCGAGCGCAGGGCGCAAACGCAAACCCCGAAACCGTGAATAGGTTTCGGGGTTCCAGTCGTTCGATGCCTTGGGCGTCATGCAGTCGGTTCAGGCGTCAGGTCGCCGCCCGGCGCTTTGGGCTTGCGCTTGCTCGCTTTGGGCACAGCCGTCACCGAAGCACCATCGCTCGGCGGGGTGGTGTCGGAGCCATCATCAGAACGCGGCGGTTCGCCATTGATGACCCGCTGAATTTCCGCACCCGTCAGGGTTTCAAACTCGAGCAGACCTTCGGCCAAACGCTCCCATTCCGTGCGCTTTTCCGTGAGGATGCGCTTGGCGGTGGCATAGCCCTCGTCGATGATCTCTTTGACCTTCTGGTCGATGAGCTTCTGGGTTTCCTGGCTGTGGTTGGTCCCACCGCCATAGGCCCCGAGATAGGATTGCTGCTCGTTGGCATAGTCCACATGGCCAAGCTCTTCGGCGAAACCGAATTGAGTGACCATCGCGCGGGCGATCTTGGAAACCTGCTGGATATCCGAGGTCGCGCCCGAAGTGACGTTTTCTTTGCCGAACTTCAGCTCTTCAGCAACCTTGCCGCCCATCGCCATGGCAATCTTGGACTTGTACTTGGTGTAGCTCACAGAAAGCTGGTCACGCTCGGGCAGACTCATCACGAGGCCAAGAGCACGGCCACGCGGGATGATCGTTGCCTTGTGGATCGGATCGTGCTGCGGGACATTGAGGCCGACAACAGCGTGGCCGGCTTCGTGGTAAGCGGTCAGCTTCTTCTCGTCCTCGGTCATGACCATCGAGCGGCGCTCGGCGCCCATCATCACTTTGTCTTTGGCGTTCTCAAAGTCAGCCATCGTGACAAAGCGGCGGTCGACGCGGGCAGCCATCAGAGCGGCCTCGTTCACGAGGTTCGCCAGATCAGCACCCGAGAAACCGGGGGTGCCGCGGGCGATGATGCGCAGATCGACATCGGGGCCCAGCGGGATTTTGCGGGCGTGAACGCCAAGGATCTTTTCGCGGCCCTTGATATCCGGATTCGGAACCTGAATTTGGCGGTCAAAGCGGCCCGGGCGCAGAAGAGCGGGGTCGAGCACATCGGGGCGGTTGGTCGCCGCGACGATGATGATGCCTTCGTTGGCTTCAAAACCGTCCATCTCGACGAGAAGCTGGTTCAGCGTCTGCTCGCGCTCGTCGTTGCCACCGCCATAGCCTACGCCACGCGACCGGCCCACGGCGTCGATCTCGTCGATGAAAACGATGCACGGCGCGTTCTTCTTGGCCTGCTCAAACAGATCGCGCACGCGGCTCGCGCCGACGCCGACAAACATCTCGACGAAGTCAGAGCCAGAGATGGTGAAGAAGGGAACACCTGCCTCGCCAGCAATGGCGCGGGCGAGAAGGGTTTTACCGGTGCCCGGAGGGCCGACAAGAAGCGCGCCTTTGGGGATCTTGCCGCCAAGGCGAGAGAATTTCTGCGGGTTGCGAAGGAATTCGACGATTTCCTCAAGCTCTTCCTTGGCCTCGTCGATGCCCGCGACATCGTCAAAGGTCACGCGGCCATGCTTTTCGGTCAGAAGCTTGGCGCGGCTCTTGCCAAAGCCCATCGCTCCACCTTTGCCGCCACCCTGCATCCGGTTCATGAAATAAATCCAGACACCGATCAGCAGAAGGAAGGGCAGAAGGCCGACGAGGAAGGTTTGCAGGCCCGATTGCTGCTGAGGCTCGGCCTTGATCGGGATGTTCTTTTCGATAAGGAGCGAAGTCACCTCGGCATCGCTGGGCAGGATAGCGACGTAGTCTTTGCCATCCGCCCCGCGGAACAGGGCGCGTTCGCCATCGAGGGTCACGGACGAGACCGCGCCATTTTCAACAGCGATAACGAAATCGGAATAGCTCCGGCTCTGGCTTTGCATCGTGCCCGAGCTGCCGCTGAAGACGTTAAACAACGCCAGAACCAGCAAAAACAGCACGACCCAGAAGACGATATTGCGCGCGTTACCCAAAGGGAGCTCCTCTTATTCCGCTGACGCAGCCGGTGCCGCGCCGTGCCCTTAAAATAGAGACGAAAGGGGAAGGTTCAATGCGTTACCAGCCATGACAAGAAATCTTGAGCAATTATTGCAGTCCATCCGTTTAAAAATCCGGCCATTGGGGCGGATTCCAGCCGATTGTCGCTCCAGATCGCGGGGGTCGCGGCCAGAGACGCCCGAGGCAAGCCCGAAGCGCGCCAGTCAGGACAGCTCAGGACTCCATTGCCCAGCGCTCGGATTTTCAGCCCCGCGGGCAGGCGCGATTGGGGCGCGGTCGGCAACAGCCGCCAACGCCCATCCCAAATATATCCGGCCTCCGGTGCGTTTTCTGGATCAACTTCGGTCTGGAGCCCGGCCACGGCTGCCGCCTCGCGCGTCAATCTGACCTTGCCGCCAGCCTGCGGGGACAGGATCACCCCGCCGATGGTGCGCGTCTGGCCGGCAAGAACGGCGACGGCGGCGTCCTTCAAGCTCGCGAAACGTGGCTTGTAGGCCGCCTCGCCCCCAACCCAGCCGATCGCCGCAGCCAGCAGGCGTGGCTCGGTGTCAGAGGCCTCCATATCGAGCAAGGATCGTGCAAGAACGAGGTCGCCCCCGTCTGTCGTCACGTCCTGCTTCGCCCGTCGGAGCGCCTCGGCTTTCAACACCTTCTGCGCGGCCTGCATATGCTCGGCGGTTTGCAAGAGGCGCTCTTGCGTCAAGCCAAGATCGGCAAGGGTGCTCATCATCTTGCGGGCGCGCACCCTGTCGAAGGCGTCATCGTCGTTGGAAGGATCGTCGACCCAAGCGATACCTTCCGCGATCAGATAATCGCGCAATTCGGTGCGGCCCAAGCCCATAAGAGGGCGGAGAAAGGGAATGTCGCCGCCTGTCCGGGCTGGAATACCGGCGAGCCCATCGACACCCGACCCGCGCGCGAGCCGCATCAGAACGGTTTCAGCCTGATCATCGGCGGTATGGCCTACAAGGATAGCTTTGAGGCCCTGTGACGCTGCCCAGTCTGCCAAAAGGCCTCGGCGCGCGTTTCTGGCGGCCGCCTGAAGGTTGCCTTTGCCGTCCCACCCGGTCCAACGGATCGTGTCATGCGAGATCCCCCGCGAGGCGCAAAAGGCGGCGACCATGTCCGCCTCGCCCGCCGCCTCTGGACGCAACCCATGGTTCACCGTCGCAGAATGGAGCCCGATCTTGCGGCCCTTGCACCATGCATGGGCCAGATCCAAAAGCGCCATGCTGTCGCCGCCGCCGGACACGGCCACGCCGATCGCATCGCCGGGATTAAGTGTGATCAGTCTCGCAAGTGCCGTGCCGAATCTGGCCGAAAGGCTCATCGGCAGCCCAGATTCGCCATTGCGCTTTGCGCGTCGGCCACCGCCGCATGGCCCGGGAAGCGATTGCCCACTTCGGCCAGTGTGATGCACGCGTCCTGCGTCTGGCCGATGGCACCCAGCGACCAACCAAGCTTGAAGAGTGCATCCGGGGCGGTCGGCCCAACCTGATCGGCAGAGAAGGCATCAAGATAGGCCCGCGCAGCGTTTGTCATCTCGCCCAGCCCCTCGAAGGCCTCGCCGCGCAGATAGTGCGCCCGCGCGCTCAGCGGGCCGCCGGGATAGGTCTGGGTGAAGATGGCGAAGGCCTCGGCCGCGCCGCGATAGTCACCACCGTCAAGCATCACCTGCGCACGGTCGAAATCCGACTGCTCGCCGATCGCGAGCGAGGGGTTGGTCGGAGCTATCCCCGGAATCGGAAGCGGAACGACAGCACCATTGTCCACGCCGCCTAGAGTGGGCGTATCACCGAGCGCGCCGATATCGCAGCCCGGTTCCAGCTCGCAAAGGCGGAATTCAAGATCGCCGATCCGGTTGGTGCCATCGGTCGTGATCCGGTTGACCCGATGCTCGATCTCTTCGGTCTTGGAGGTCAGGCGCTGAAGCTCGGCCTCGATCGCGTTGAGCCGATCAAGCGGTGTCGAGCCCGCGATATTGGTCGTGGCCATACCGGTCGTCGAAAGCTCGCGCCTCAACTCCTGAATCTGAACGTAAAGCATGGTGAGTTGCTGGCGGATGTCCGCCAGCGTCTGGTCTTGCGCGAAGGAAGGCAGCGGAGCGGCACATCCGAGCGCCACTGCAAGAGTGATCGTTCTGAACATACCGGTCCGCATATCTTTCTCCGTTTCTTAGAGGCTGCCGAGCGAGATGACAGTCACGGCGCGGCGGTTTTGCGAATAGCAGGTCTCGTCCGAGCAAATCGCCAGCGGGCGTTCTTTGCCGTAGGAGACCGTCTGAAGGCGGGCCGCCGGAACGCCGCGCGACACAAGGTATTCGCGGACAGCATTGGCACGGCGGGCGCCGAGAGCGAGGTTGTATTCGCGGGTGCCTTGCTCGTCGGCGTGGCCTTCGATCACGGCAAGGTACTGCGAATTGTCGAGGAGCCAACGGGCTTGACCATCGAGCACCGACATAGCCTCGGGGGTCAAGATCGACTGATCCACCTGGAACAGAACACGGTCGCCAATGGTCTGGTTGAAATAGGCCGGGCTCGTGGGATCGCTGATGCTCCCGTCAGTGCCATAGCCTGCGCCAGCTCCAGCGCCGTCCGCGCCAGTGCCGAAACGGTCGGGCCGCGTACAGGCGGCGGTCGAAAGGGCCAGAAGGATCAGGGCCGCTTTGGTGAGGGTTTTCATGGATGGTTCCTGTTTTTTTGCTGCTCTTTGGGATCACAATAGCATGCGTTGCATGCGTTGGGAATGAGGTGGGCCTAGCGTTGCAAGGGCCCCCATGAGGGGTCGGAGGCGAAGGTCACGGTCGGTACCTGTCGCAGGTTCCGGCCAGAGATATCGACCGAATAGAGCGACGGAGCCCCAGCCGCGCCTTGGGTTTCGCGGAAAAACATCAGGACGCGGCCATTCGGCGACCAAGTCGGGCCTTCATCAAGGAAGGACGCGGTGAGAAGCCGCTCTTCGCTGCCGTCGGTCCGCATCACGCCAATGTGAAAGCGGCCCGCGTTCTGTTTGGTGAAAGCCACAAGATCACCACGGGGCGACCAAACCGGCGTGCCGTAGCGCCCCTCGCCGAAGGAAATGCGCCGCGCTTCGCCGCCGGTGGCCGACATGATGTAAAGCTGTGGCGAGCCGGAACGGTCGCTTTCAAAGACGATCTGGCTACCATCGGGCGAGAAGGACGGCGCGGTTTCGATCGACGGTGCCGAGGTCAGGCGGGTGTGCTGTCCGGTCAGGAGGTCGGTGCGCCAGATGTCGGTGTTGCCGCCGCTCGAAAGGCTATAGATCACCTGATTGCCATCGCGCGAGAAACGCGGGCTAAAGGCCATCTCGCCGGCCGCTGTGGTGATCTGCTGTCGGCCCACGGTCGCCACGTCGATCATGTTGATCCGGGGGAAACCGCTCTCGAAGGTCGTATAAAGCACGCGGTCGCCCGAGGGCGAAAAGCGCGGCGCGATGACGAGGGTGCCGCTGTCGGTCAGGTACTGAACACCTGCTCCATCATAATCCATGATCGCGAGGTGCTTTTGGCGGGCGTCCTTGGGTCCGGTCTCGGCGACGAACACGACACGGCTGTCAAAATAGCCGCCCTCGCCGGTGATGCGGGAATAGACGGTATCGGCCACCTTATGCGCCATCCGCCGCCAGCCATCGACCGAACCGACAAAGCGCAGGCCATCGCCCAACTCGCCGCCCGAGAACACATCGTAGAGCCGGAACTTGACCTCGATCTGGCCGCCTGACACGGCCACCGCGCCGGTGATCAGCGCCTGCGCGTTGATCGCCCGCCAGTCGGCATAGGCGATGGGCTGCGAAAAGCCGGTGTATGGGCTGATGAAGGCCGAAGATGGAATCTGCCGGAAAAGGCCGGTTCCGATCAGATCGCTGGCGATGACCTGCGAGAGGTTGGCGGCAACCTCCTCGGCGCCGGTGCCTTCGGGCTGAAAGGTCGGCAGGGCAAAGGGCAAAGGCTCAATCACACCATCGGTGATTGTCAGCCGGAGCGGCCCTGATTGCGCCAGCGCTACGTCAGCCCAGACGAACATCGCCAGAACTGCAAGAAGTTTCCTGATCATCTTTGTCCTCGTTGCCCGCTTTCGGGTCTGGTTCGTTGACGGCCCGCGGCTATGCAATAGCACATCTTGGCGGCGGCCAAATTCAAATTGCGCGAAACCCCGCTCATCGCAGCCTCATGCCGCTGGGGTCGAAAGTAATCTCGACGTTTTGCCACTGGTCGTATTTCTCGGACGGCAGCTTATAGCCCGAAGACTGGCACCGCAGGATCGCCCGCCGCGCTGCCTGAAAGGCGGTCGAGGTCTGGGCGTCATTGCCGCCTGAGGCGCTGATCATCCGCACATCTCCGACAACGCGGCCATCTTGGCCGAGCGAGAATCCAACTGTCACCGTCACCCGCGCCCATTCCGCGCCGGGATCGACGTTCCAACACGCGTTGACTGCAAGGCGGAAGGCATCTTTCTCGCCGCCGGTCATCGGCGGGCCAGCTTGCGCCGAAGAGGCCGCGGGTGCGGAAGCCGCAGCCGCAGCGGCCACCGCGGCGGCCACCGCGTCTTCGGTGGCAGTCGAACTTGTAGCAGGTGTTTGCGGCTTGGCTGGCGTCTCTGCGGGTTTTTGTTCAGCCGTCTGGGTCCGCGGGCGCGCGGTCGGACGGATCGAGCTTTCGACAGCGCCCGAGGGCTTCTCGGCCTCTGTCACGATCTCGGTAGTGGCCTCTTCGGGGGCAGCGGCGTCTTGCTGTTCTTCCACAACCTCGGCCTCGGCACTCGTGTCCGGCGTCACCGCTGCCTGTTCGACGGGTGCCACAGCCGTATCGGGGCTCGGCAGCGCAGGCGTATCGGCCACGCGGGTCGCGGGGCGCGGGGTTGGAGTGGTGCTGTTCGTGTCGACAGCTGCCGAGGGGGGAATAAGGGCTGTCGGCTGGGCCGGAGCAACATCTGCCACAGCGGCGGGTGGTTCGGGCGCAGGCTGGGCCTCTTCTGGCGCGGCCTCTGGTTCCGGCGCGGGCGCGGCCTCTGGCTGGGGCTGGGCCGGTGTCGCCTCCTCAATCGGGGTCGGCGTTTCGGGGGTGGCTTCTGCCTCAGGCAAAGCAGGCGAGATCGGGGCATCGGCCACGGGATTGGGCGTGCGGGCAGCGACGATGGCCTCGTATTCCTCGCCAGAAACTACAGAGACCTCGGTCACTGCAAAGGGCAGCGGGTCATGGCTCAACCCCCACCCGGCCAGAAGCCAGATGATGAGGGCCGCGTGTCCGACCGCAGAGATATAACCACCCGGGCTCACAGCGTCCGGGCCCTACTGGCCCGCGCCGTCAAGGGCCGGCCCGCCGATATCGGTCACAAGGCCGATGTTGGAAAAGCCGCCCGCGTTAAGCGCGCCCATGATCTCGGCCACGCGGTTCCATTCATTGGCCCCATCGGCGCGCAGATAAACTCGATCACTCGTCCGTTCGGCAGCGATAGCCTGCAATTTGGCGACAAGCTCCTCCTCCTGCACCTCGGTGTTCTGGATCATCACGAGGCCCTCGGCGGTGATCGTCACCGTCAGCGGCTCTTCGTCGTCGGTTGGCAAGGCGTTGGCTGCCGTTTTCGGCAATTCGACCGGAACACCCACCGTCAT
>JBFEXG010000019.1:0-17706 GCA_041546005.1 Paracoccaceae bacterium | reverse complement strand
GGTTCTGCCGGCTGGCACCGAAATGGTGATGCCGGGCGACAACCTGAAGTTCACCGTTGAACTGATCGCCCCGATCGCCATGGAAGACGGCCTGCGCTTCGCCATCCGCGAAGGCGGCCGCACCGTCGGCGCCGGCGTCGTGTCGAAAATCATCGAGTAAAATACTCGATTGCAATTACGCGGGGCGGGCAGTATTGGCCGCCCCGCAACTCTTGAATTCCGGGTTCGACGTGGCGAGGCAATCCCGCTTTCCCCACCTCTCAACCTTAAGCCGCGAAAGGCAATGACTATGGCCGTACACAGCCAAAACATTCGCATTCGGCTCAAAGCTTTCGACTACCGCGTTCTGGATGCGTCCACCGCGGAGATCGTTAGCACCGCGAAACGTACCGGCGCCTCCGTGCGTGGTCCGATTCCGCTGCCGAACAAGATCGAGAAGTTCACCGTTCTGCGTGGACCGCACATCGACAAGAAATCCCGCGATCAGTTCGAGATCCGTACGCACAAGCGTCTTCTCGACATCGTCGACCCGACCCCGCAGACCGTGGACGCGCTGATGAAGCTCGACCTCGCTGCCGGTGTTGACGTCGAGATCAAAGTCTAAGGAGGGCAATGACCATGTTGCGCTCTGGCGTTATCGCAAAGAAAATCGGCATGACCCGCCTGTTCATGGAAGACGGAAAGCAGATCCCTGTGACCGTTCTCCAGCTTGATGCACTGCAGGTCGTTGCCCAGCGTACCCTCGAAAAGGACGGCTACACCGCCGTTCAGCTCGGTGCCGGCACGGCCAAGGCCAAGCGGGTTTCCCAGCCGATGCGCGGCCACTTCGCCGCTGCCAAGGTTGAACCGAAGCGGAAGATCGCCGAGTTCCGGGTTGCCCCCGAGAACCTGATTGCGGTCGGCGAGGAAATCGCTGCCAACCACTACTTCGACGGTCAGTTCGTCGACGTGTCCGGCACCTCGATCGGTAAAGGCTTTGCCGGTGTTATGAAGCGTCACAACTTCGGGGGCCTTCGTGCTTCCCACGGTGTGTCGGTTTCGCACCGTTCGCACGGTTCCGTCGGTCAGTGTCAGGATCCGGGCCGCATCTTCAAAGGCAAGAAAATGGCCGGTCACATGGGCTCTGTCCGTGTTACCACCCAGAACCTCCAGGTTGTCCGCACCGACGTCGACCGTGGCCTGATCATGGTCAAGGGCGCCGTTCCGGGCTCCAAGGGGGGCTGGGTCACCATCAAAGACGCCGTGAAGAAGCCCGTCCCGTCGAACGTGGTCTATCCGGCCGCTCTGAAGTCCGCCATGGCCGCAGCTCCGGCTGCCGAGGCCGCTGAAGGAGGCGAAAACAATGAAGGCTGATGCGATCAAGCTTGACGGCAAGAAAGCCGGTTCGGTCGAGCTCGACGACGCCATCTTTGGCCTCGAGCCGCGTGCCGACATTCTGCACCGCGTCGTGCGCTGGCAGCGTGCCAAGGCCCAGGCCGGCACCCACTCCACGCTCGGCAAGTCGGACGTGTCGTACTCGACCAAGAAGATCTATCGCCAGAAAGGCACCGGCGGCGCCCGCCACGGTTCCAAGAAGGCTCCGATCTTCCGTCACGGCGGTATCTACAAGGGCCCGACCCCGCGTAGCCACGCCCACGACCTGACCAAGAAGTTCCGCGCTCTTGGCCTCAAGCACGCCCTCTCCGCCAAAGCGAAAGCTGGCGAGTTGGTCGTACTCGACATGGCTGAGATCAAGGACGCCAAAACCAGCGTTCTCGCCAAGCAGGTCAATGCTCTGGGTTGGAAGCGCGCGCTCATCATCGATGGCGCCGCAGTCAACGAAGAGTTTGCCCGCGCCGCGCGCAACCTGGCCAACCTTGACGTGCTCCCCTCGATGGGCGCCAACGTCTATGACATCCTCCGCAGTGACACGCTCGTGCTCACCAAGGCGGCTGTCGAAGCTCTGGAGGCTCGCCTGAAATGAGCGCGAAAGCTGAACACTACGACGTGATCCGCAAGCCGATCATCACCGAAAAGGCAACCATGGCGTCGGAATCCAACGCCGTTGTCTTCGAAGTGGCGATCGACGCCAACAAGCCGCAGATCAAGGAGGCCGTCGAGGCTCTCTTTGGTGTGAAGGTCAAAGCGGTCAACACCGTCATCTCGAAGGGCAAGGTCAAGCGGTTCCGCGGTTCGCTCGGTACCCGCAACGACGTCAAGAAAGCCTATGTGACCCTCGCCGAGGGGAACACCATTGACGTTTCGACCGGTCTCTAATACGTGACCCCAATCGTTCGGCCCCGGATTCGTCCGGGGCCGCGCGTTTTCTCGAATCTTGGGGACCTTCGGGGCCCTGAACAACAGCCGGGCTAACCGCCCGCAAAGCAACGGAAGACATGAAACATGGCACTTAAGTCGTATAAGCCGACGACGCCTGGCCAGCGTGGACTGGTACTGATCGACCGTTCGGAGCTTTGGAAAGGTCGCCCTGTCAAAGCCCTCACCGAGGGTCTGACTGGAAACGGCGGCCGGAACAACACCGGACGGATCACCATGCGTCGTCGTGGTGGTGGCGCCAAGCGTCTCTATCGCATCGTCGATTTCAAACGGAACAAATTCGATGTGTCGGCGGTCGTCGCACGCATTGAATACGACCCGAACCGGACCGCCTTTATCGCCCTCATCCAGTATGACGACGGCGAGCAGGCCTATATCATCGCGCCCCAGCGTCTCGCTATCGGCGACAAGGTGATTGCGTCCGCGAAGGCCGACATCAAGCCGGGTAACGCGATGCCGTTCACCGGCATGCCGATCGGTACGATCGTGCACAACATCGAAATGAAGCCCGGCAAAGGCGGCCAGATCGCCCGTGCTGCTGGCACCTACGCACAGTTCGTCGGCCGCGACGGTGGCTATGCTCAGATCCGCCTGTCCTCGGGCGAGCTGCGCATGGTTCGTCAGGAATGCATGGCGACCGTTGGTGCCGTGTCGAACCCCGACAACTCGAACCAGAACATCGGTAAAGCCGGCCGCAACCGCCACCTCGGCAAGCGTCCCGCCGTTCGCGGTGTCGCCATGAACCCGATCGATCACCCGCACGGCGGTGGTGAAGGCCGGACTTCGGGCGGTCGTCACCCGGTTACCCCGTGGGGCAAACCGACTAAGGGTGCACGCACCCGGAACAAGAAAAAAGCGTCGTCGAACCTCATCGTTCGTTCGCGTCACGCTAAGAAGAAGGGACGCTAAAACATGTCTCGCTCTGTTTGGAAAGGTCCGTTCGTTGACGCTTACGTGCTTAAGAAAGCCGAAGCGGCCCGCGAATCCGGCCGTAATGAAGTTATCAAGATCTGGTCGCGCCGCTCGACGATCCTGCCCCAGTTTGTGGGTCTGACCTTCGGCGTCTACAACGGCCAGAAGCACATCCCCGTCAACGTCACCGAAGACATGATCGGCCAGAAGTTCGGTGAGTATTCGCCGACCCGTACCTACTACGGTCACGCAGCCGACAAGAAAGCGAAGCGGAAGTAAGCCATGAGCAAGGATAAGAATCCCCGCCGCGTGGCAGACAACGAAGCAATGGCCAAAACCCGTATGCTTCGCACCAGCCCGCAGAAACTGAACCTGGTCGCCGCGATGATCCGTGGCAAGAAGGTCGAGAAGGCGCTTGCCGATCTCACTTTCTCGAAGAAGCGGATCGCTCAGGACGTGAAGAAATGCCTTCAGTCCGCCATCGCGAACGCCGAAAACAACCACAACCTGGATGTGGATGAACTGGTCGTCGCCGAAGCTTTCGTCGGCAAGAACCTCGTCATGAAGCGCGGTCGCCCGCGTGCCCGTGGCCGGTTTGGCAAGATCATGAAGCCGTTTTCGGAACTGACCATCAAGGTCCGTCAAGTCGAGGAGCAAGCCTAATGGGTAACAAAGTCAATCCCGTCGGGATGCGCCTCCAGGTCAACCGCACCTGGGACAGCCGTTGGTATGCCGACAGCAAGGACTATGGCAATCTTCTGCTCGAAGACCTCAAGATCAAGGACTTCGTCAAGAAAGAGTGCAAACAGGCCGGCATCAGCCGTGTGATCATCGAGCGTCCGCACAAGAAGTGCCGCGTGACGATCCACACCGCGCGTCCGGGTGTCATCATCGGCAAAAAAGGCGCCGATATCGAGACCCTTCGCAAGAAGCTTGCTAACCTGACCGACAGCGAACTGCACCTCAACATCGTTGAAGTGCGCAAGCCCGAACTCGACGCCGCGCTGGTTGGTGAATCCATCGCCCAGCAGCTCGAGCGCCGCGTTTCGTTCCGCCGCGCCATGAAGCGCGCTGTGCAGAACGCCATGCGCATGGGTGCCCTCGGTATCCGGGTCAACGTCGCGGGTCGCCTCGGCGGCGCCGAGATCGCCCGTACCGAATGGTATCGCGAAGGCCGCGTTCCGCTGCACACCCTGCGTGCCGACATCGACTATGCTCTCTCCGAAGCTTCGACCCCCTATGGTATCATCGGGATCAAGGTCTGGATCTTCAAAGGCGAGATCATGGAACATGACCCGGCCGCTCGTGACCGTCGTCAAGCCGAGCTGCAGGATGGCCCCGCCCCCCGCGGCGCCGCTGGCCGTCGCTGAGGAGTAAAACAAGATGCTACAACCTAAGCGCACCAAGTTCCGCAAGATGTTCAAGGGCCGCATCCATGGCGAAGCCAAGGGTGGTTCGGACCTGAACTTTGGACACTATGGCCTCAAGGCCACCGAGCCCGAGCGCGTCACTGCGCGGCAGATCGAGGCGGCCCGCCGCGCGATCACCCGCCACATGAAGCGTCAGGGCCGTGTCTGGATCCGTATCTTCCCGGACACCCCGGTGACCGGCAAGCCGGTCGAAGTCCGGATGGGTAAAGGTAAGGGTTCGGTCGATTACTGGGCCTGCAAGGTCAAGCCGGGCCGGATCATGTTCGAGATCGACGGCGTTTCGGAAGAGATCGCACGCGAGGCCCTGCGCCTTGGCTCGATGAAGCTTCCGGTCAAGACCCGCACCGTGGCCCGCGAAGACTGGTAATCAGTCCCGCACCGAATGTGGAAAGCCCCCGCCCCAAACGGCGGGGGCTTTTCGTTTTCTGGCCCCTCTGACATTCTCCCCCCAAGCGCCGCGCCATGAAGGACCCCCCCCCATGCCCGAGATATCCACCCTCTTCGTCACCCGCCTCTACCGCGCCAAACTCAACGATCTGGCGAAGAAAAAGATCGACTTGGGCGAGTTTCGCGAGACTTGTTATTCCGTGGCCGAGGATGACGAGGCCGGGCAGGAGTGGTGCGAGGAGAACGACTATCCGGGCTATACCTCCTATGCGTCGCTCGATGATCTGCCGTGGCGGATGCCGATCTTTGGCGAGGTCCAGAAAGCGCTCAACGTGCACGTGGCCGCCTTCTGCGAAGAGCTGGGCTATGATCTGAAGGGCAAAAAGCTCAAGTGCAACGCGCTTTGGATCAATATCCTGCCTGAAGGCGGCACCCATTCGAGCCACATCCATCCGCACTCGGTGATTTCCGGGACGACCTATGTCTCGATGCCGGAAGGCACCAGCGCGCTCAAGCTCGAAGACCCGCGTCTGCCCATGATGATGACCGCGCCCTTGGTCAAGAAAGATGCCCCGCAAGAGCTTCAGCGGTTCATCTACGTCAAGCCCGAGGTAGGCGAAGTTCTCTTATGGGAAAGCTGGCTGCGCCACGAAGTGCCGATGAACATGGCCGAGGAAGAGCGGATCTCGGTCAGCTTCAACTACGGCTGGGAGTAGGGGCCCTCAGGCCGTTCCCGACTCAAGCGCCACAAGCGTGCTGCGCGCCGACCGCAGCCGGATTTCTTTGACGGCTTGATACTCGGGGCAGGCATACCAAGCCTGTAGCGCCGCCATGTCGGGAAACTCGATGATCACCATCTTGTCCGGCATCCATCCTCGCCCGCCCTCGAGCGGGATCGTCTCGCCGCCCCGCGACAGGAACCGCCCTCCGAACCGCTCTATCAGTGGCAGGACGAGGCGTTTGTATTCGGCGAAAATGGCGGGATCGGTCACTTCGTCGTCTGCAATAAGAAAGGCTGGCATTCGGCTCTCCTTGCTCAACCCCTGAAAGCACTTTGGTGCAAAGGAAGTTTCGCTCCGCCCCGGCCTCCCAGCAAGGGATTTTCGATGCGGCTAGATAAATCCCACATGAACGCCCAAGGCTTCTTTCAACCCCGTCTCTTCATATTCAAAGTGAGACCGAACCACCGCTTCAAGTTTGTTGAAGATCTCTGCAGCGCGCGAGAATGACAGTTCGGTAGGATCAGACTGCAGGGTATAAGCGGCCTCAACAAGCCTGTCGATAAGTTCATGAACGACGACATGCTCCTCCCTGAGCTTGGCGACCATGCAGCGAATTTCCTTGGTGCCATTGGCTTCCAGCGCAGGGAACATGTGATGCTCCTCTGCGTCGTGATGGAATTGAAGCATTCTGCATTCCTGTCCGCAGATATTGCCGAACAGTCGGTAGTTCTGAGTCATTTCCATATCCCGAAGCGCCTCGATCAACGCGGTGGGATTTGAGGTGCCTTCGGTCACATGCCGGAAGACCGAGCGGGCCTTTAAGATTTCGCGAAGATGCATCCTATGGATCGCCGCCAAATGGCGCCCCGCTTGTCGTTGCTCTTCGGTGACATTCGGATACGGCGGGACCGCCGGCCGCTCGGCCTCGTTGAGATCAAGATCATCCAGCGCGAATTGTGCCAAGGGTCTGAGGTGTGTTTCAGGCACGAGGGGTTCCTTTCTGGGCCGATCGCCCACATTTGGCAAAGCGGCCGACAGGTCGACGGGCTTGTGTTCCTAGAACGATTAGACCTAACCCGCCACCACGGCATCAACCTCGATCTCGACGAGCCACTCAGGATTTACGAAGCGGTTGATCGCCATGATCGTGTCGACAGGGCGCGATTTTTGGCAATAGGCCTTGCGTGCCTCGATTGCCTCTTTCCAGTTGTTGATGTCGGTCAGGATCACGCGCGTGCGGACGATATCCTCGATCCCCGATCCCGCCTCTTTCAGCGCGGCCTCGATGATCTCAAAACAACGGGTCGTCTGCGCGAACACATCGCCGACCCCAACCGTCTTGCCATTGGGGTCGACCGGAGCGGTTCCGCCCACAGCGATAAACGGGCCAACCCGCACCGCGCGGCTGAAGCCCACAATTTCCTCCATCGGGTTGCCGTTGGAGATCAGTTTGCGTTCATAGGTCATCGCATTCCCTCCGTTCTCGTGGTAGCAGGAAGCTTAGCACGGCCCGTCCTGTCGGTTGTCTAGAATCGTTGGGCGCTGGAAATCTCCAAACTTTCCCTTGCCCTCCCCATGCCCCTCCCTTATAGGGACGCATCCTGCGATTCCGGGCGACCGGATTCGTGGGTCTATCATTGTCTCCACCGGACAGATGGGTCACCCCACAGGGGCCTTCCGGTGATGTGGAAAGGAAGAGGCGCATGAACGCCAACGAACTTCGCGCCAAGACGCCGGATCAGCTCCGGGACGAGCTTGTCGCTCTCAAGAAAGAAGCCTTCAACCTGCGCTTCCAGCAGGCCACCGGCCAACTCGAAAACACTGCTCGTATGCGCACCGTTCGTCGTGCTGCCGCGCAGGTCAAAACCATTCTGAACGAAAAGGCGGCCGGCGCCGCTTCGGAGGCCAAATAATGCCCAAACGCATCCTCCAAGGTGTCGTCACCTCGAACCAGAACCAGCAGACCGTGACCGTGCTCGTCGAGCGCCGTTTCAAGCACCCGCTGCTGCAAAAGACCGTTCGTAAGTCCAAGAAATACCGGGCTCACGACGAGAACAACCAATTCAACGTCGGCGATACCGTCCGTATCCAGGAATGTGCGCCGAAGTCGAAAACGAAGCGCTGGGAAGTCATCGCCAACTAAGGCGGGGCTTCTACAGCTCAAACGAAACCCTGGGGATAGTCCCCAAAGGTCGGGAGAAACCAAATGATCCAGATGCAGACCAATCTGGATGTTGCTGACAACTCCGGCGCCCGCCGAGTTCAGTGCATCAAGGTTCTGGGTGGTTCCCACCGTCGCTATGCCAGCGTCGGCGACATCATTGTGGTGTCGGTCAAGGAAGCCATCCCGCGTGGTCGCGTGAAGAAAGGTGACGTCCGCAAGGCCGTCGTCGTGCGCACCGCCAAAGAAGTCCGTCGCGAAGACGGCACGTCGATCCGTTTCGATCGGAACGCCGCTGTCATCCTCAACAACGCCGGTGAGCCGGTCGGTACCCGTATCTTCGGGCCGGTCGTTCGCGAGCTGCGTGCGAAGAACTTCATGAAAATCATCTCGCTTGCTCCGGAGGTGCTGTAATGGCTGCCAAACTCCGCAAAGGTGACAAGGTCATCGTTCTGGCCGGCAAGGACAAAGGCAAAACTGGCGAGATCTCGTCGGTTGACCCGAAATCCGGCAAGGCCATTGTCGATGGCATCAACGTCGCCATCCGCCACGTAAAGCAGAGCCAGACCACGCAGGGTGGCCGCACGCCGAAGGCGATGCCGCTCGACCTGTCGAACCTGTCTGCTGTCGATAAAAACGGCAAAGCGACCCGCGTCGGCTTCCGCATGGAAGGCGACAAGAAGGTCCGTTTCGCCAAGACCACGGGGGATGTCCTCTGATGCTCGACACTGCAAACTACACCCCGCGCCTCAAGGCCGCTTATGCCAAGTCGATCCGCGCCGCTCTGAAAGAAGAGTTTGGCTACAAGAACGACATGCAGATCCCGCGCCTTGACAAGATCGTGCTCAACATCGGCTGTGGCGCCGAAGCTGTCCGTGACAGCAAGAAAGCCAAGTCGGCCGTTGAGGATCTGACCACCATCGCCGGTCAAAAGGCTGTCACCACGAAGGCCAAGAAGTCGATCGCCGGCTTCCGCGTTCGTGAGGAAATGCCGCTCGGCGCCAAGGTCACTCTCCGTGGCGACCGGATGTACGAATTCCTCGATCGTCTGATCACTGTGGCCATGCCCCGTATCCGCGACTTCCGCGGCGTCTCGGGCAAATCCTTCGACGGTCGTGGCAACTATGCCACCGGCCTGAAGGAACACATCGTCTTCCCGGAAATCAACTTTGATAAGGTTGATGAAGTCTGGGGGATGGACATCGTCATCTGCACCACCGCGAAAACCGACGCGGAAGCCAAGGCGCTGTTGAAGCAATTCAACATGCCCTTCAACTCGTGACGCGCGGGAGGAGATTGAGAAATGGCTAAGAAATCTATGATCGAACGCGAATTGAAGCGCGAGAAGCTGGTTGCGCAATACGCAACCAAGCGCGCCGCTCTCAAAGCGATCATCAACGACCAATCGAAACCCGTCGAAGAGCGGTTCAAAGCTGGCCTCAAGCTGGCCAAGCTGCCCCGCAATTCCTCGGCCACCCGCCTGCACAACCGGTGCCAACTGACCGGTCGTCCGCATGCGTATTACCGCAAACTCAAGGTCAGCCGGATCATGCTGCGCGAGCTCGGCTCGAACGGCGAGATCCCCGGCTTGGTCAAGTCGAGCTGGTAAGGAGGGTTAGAACATGAACGATCCTATCGGTGATATGCTGACCCGTATTCGCAACGCCCAGATGCGTGGCAAGTCGACCGTGTCGACCCCCGCTTCGAAGCTGCGCGCCTGGGTCCTGGATGTGCTGGCCGACGAAGGCTACATCCGTGGTTACGAGAAATCGACTGGTGCCGATGGCCACCCGTCGCTCGAAATCAGCCTGAAATACTTCGAAGGCACCCCTGTCATTCGCGAGCTCAAGCGGGTCTCCAAGCCCGGCCGCCGCGTCTACATGGGCGTCAAGGACATCCCGTCGGTCCGTCAGGGCCTCGGTGTGTCGATTGTCTCCACCCCCAAGGGTGTGATGTCGGATGCAAGCGCACGCGCAGCCAATGTTGGCGGCGAAGTGCTCTGCACGGTCTTCTAAGGAGAACCGCAGATGTCTCGTATTGGGAAAAAACCGGTTTCGCTGCCAAAAGGCGTTGAGGCGACCATTTCGGGCCAGACCATCTCGGTCAAAGGTCCGAAGGGTACCCGCACCTTCACGGCTACCGATGACGTCACCATGACCGTTGCCGAAGGCGAAGTGAAAGTCACCCCGCGTGGTCTTTCTAAGCGCGCTCGTCAGCAGTGGGGCATGTCCCGCAGCCAGGTCGAAAACCTTGTGATCGGTGTGACCGAGGGCTTCAAGAAAGAGCTCGAGATCACCGGTGTGGGTTATCGCGCCAACATGCAGGGCAACACGCTCAAGCTCGCGCTTGGCTACAGCCATGATGTTGACTTCGAAGTTCCGGCCGGTGTGACCGTGACGGCTCCGAAGCAGACCGAAATCGTTGTGGAAGGTATCGACCAACAGCTGGTGGGGCAGGTTGCTGCCAACATCCGCGAGTGGCGTTCGCCGGAGCCCTACAAGGGCAAGGGCATTCGCTACAAGGGCGAGTACATCTTCCGCAAGGAAGGCAAGAAGCAGTAAGGAACGCACAAATGGCAAACAGCAAAAGAACCCTGTTTCTGAAGCGCCGCCTGCGCGTTCGGAACAAACTTCGGGCCGTGAACGCCGGGCGTGCGCGCCTCAGCGTCCACCGCTCGTCCAAGAACATCAGCGTTCAGCTGATCGACGACGTCAACGGTGTGACCCTTGCCGCCGCCTCGACCCTCGAAAAGGATCTGGGCGTAGTGGGCAAGAACAACATCGAAGCCGCCAAAAAGGTGGGCGCGGCAATCGCCGAGCGCGCCAAGAAGGCCGGCGTGACCGAAGCCTACTTCGATCGCGGTGGTTTTCTGTTTCATGGCAAGGTGAAGGCTCTGGCCGACGCTGCGCGTGAAGCTGGCCTCAAGATCTAAGGAGACGACAAATGGCAGAACGTGAGAACCGCCGGGATCGCCGCGAACGCGACGAAACTCCGGAATTCGCCGATCGTCTCGTGGCGATCAACCGCGTCTCGAAGACGGTGAAGGGTGGTAAGCGCTTTGGCTTCGCCGCGCTCGTCGTCGTCGGCGACCAGAAAGGCCGCGTGGGCTTTGGCAAGGGCAAGGCGAAAGAAGTGCCCGAAGCCATCCGCAAGGCGACCGAACAGGCCAAGCGCCAGATGATCCGTGTTCAGCTGCGCGAAGGCCGCACGCTGCACCACGACATCGAGGGCCGTCATGGTGCTGGCCGCGTCGTGATGCGTCAGGCTCCGGAAGGTACCGGCATCATCGCCGGTGGCCCGATGCGCGCCGTGTTCGAGATGCTGGGTGTGAAGGACGTCGTGTCCAAATCGCTCGGCTCGCAGAACCCCTACAACATGATCCGCGCCACCATCGACGGGCTCAAGCAAGAGCAGAGCCCCCGTTCCGTGGCCCAGCGTCGTGGCAAGAAGGTCGCCGATATTCTTCGTTCGAAGGATGAAGCGCCCGTCGAAGCCGCAGAAGCCTAAGGAGTAGGACCATGGCAAAAACCATCGTCGTCAAGCAGATCGGCTCGCCGATCCGCCGCCCCGCCGTGCAGCGTGCCACGCTGATCGGCCTCGGCCTGAACAAGATGCACAAGACCCGTGAGCTCGAGGATACCCCCTCGGTCCGCGGTATGGTCAACTCGATCCCGCACCTCGTCGAAATCATCGAAGAGCGCGGCTAAGGCTGACGCATATGTGATCTGACAAACGCCCCGGAGACACCTCCGGGGCGTTTGCTTTTGCGCCAATGGTCATTAGCTTCTGGCCATGGAAATCACCGTCAACGACAGCTACCAGACCGGCTATACCTACCGCCTCGAGGCGCCGATGGGGCAGGGGTTCGATCCCGATTTCCAGCCAGCTCTGACGCCGAAGCAGATGCTCGAGATGGGCGTGTTCGAAGGCAAATACCTCAACGACTGCCGCGCCGAATTTCCCGCCGATTGGTTTGCCGAGGCGCGGCTTTCCGACCAACCCGACATCCGCTGCAACTTCTTCGGCGTGAAAAGTCGTCAGCCACTTGCCGTCTGGCGCGAGAAGGGCTGGATCTACGGCCCCGACCCGCGCGGCTGGTTCCAATGGTATTGCCGCTATTACATGGGGCGCCGCCTGCCACAGACCGACGCCATCCAGATCAAGCGCTGGCGCGCGTTCTCGCGGCATGCGGGCCAAGTCCGCGCCCATTGCATGGCAGGTGATCTCTCCTGCCGCCCCCGACAGCGTCAGGCACTCCTGCAATGGGCCTACGATCCCTTCCTCTGAGGCCATGCAACCGCTGCATGACGGGCTTGAGGGATCGTCTGTAGTCGTGGGGGAAGGATAGTCCTAAACCGGCTTCAAACAGACCTCCACCCGGAAAGATCCATGACACAGACCGCAACCCTATCCGCCGCCTTCACTTTCTCGGGCCTCTTCGCCCGCCTTCGCGCCGCTTTTGCGCAGGGCCCGGTGCCTTGCTGGACCGAATACCTGCGCGAAACCGCTGGCAAGGCCTGATCCTTTGCAAACTTTCGAGCATCCGGCTTGCACCGGGTGCGACGAGGCTCCTAATATCTCAAAACCGAGATTAGTCTGGAGCCGCCGATGCCCTTCACCCCCTCCGCGAAATTCAACGCCGTCATCGCAGCGATCGACGCTGTGAACGCTGAAGACCCGCGCGAAACCGTGGTCGATGGGATCGGCCGTCCCTATGAGACGGTCTATGCCGAGCGGATGTGGGAGCAACTCGGCGCTCTCTACCCCGAGGCTGGCGAGCTTCTCCGCATCGCCGCCCGCGCCCAGCATATTCGCCGTTGGGCGATCCCGCGCGCCGATTATCCTGAGGGCCGCGAGGGCTATAACAAATGGCGCACAACCCTGCGCGCCATGCACGCCGACACGGTTGGCGCCCTAATGCGCGAGGCGGGGTATAGCGACGACGAGGCCGCCAAGGTCGGCAGCTATCTCCGCAAAGAGCAGCTCAAGAAGGATCCCGACAGCCAGGCACTCGAGAACGTGGTCGATGTCGTGTTTCTCACCTACTACTGGGACGAATTCATCGGCAAATACGCCCATTACGACGACGACAAGCTCGTCGATATCGTCGGTAAGACGCTGCGCAAGATGTCGTCGACCGGTCACAAAGCGGCCCTCGCGCTTGACCTAGACGAACGTACAGCCCGCATCGTCGGCGCCGCGCTCGCGCGTGAGAAGAAAGCTCTCGAGGCGCTCGCCAAGCACGAGGTGAGCTAGGTCCTACCGGGCAAGGGGGCAACCCCCTTGATCCCGGGGAGTTCCGCGTCTATACGCCCCCGGTGGCCCACCATGGGTCCAGAATCAACTGTAACGCCGTGTTTGCCCCCTTGGTCGCTCGAGGGGTAGTTCCGGCAAGGAGAAGCGACAATGAAACTTAATGAACTGCGCGATAATGATGGCGCCGCCAAGAAACGCACCCGCGTTGGCCGTGGTCCGGGTTCGGGCAAAGGCAAAACCGGTGGCCGTGGTATCAAAGGTCAGAAATCCCGTTCGGGTGTGGCTCTGAATGCCTATGAAGGCGGCCAGATGCCCCTCTACCAGCGTCTGCCCAAGCGCGGCTTTAACAAGCCCAACCGCAAGGCTTTCGCCATCGTAAACCTGGGCCTGATCCAGAAATTCATCGACGACAAGAAGATCGACGCCAAGGCCGAGATCACCGAAGAGGTCCTCGTAGCTTCGGGCCTCGTGCGCCGCAAGCTCGATGGCATCCGCGTTCTTGCCAAGGGCGAGCTGAAAGCCAAAGCCAACATCACCGTCACCGGCGCTTCGAAAGGCGCTGTCGAGGCGGTCGAAAAGGCAGGCGGCAAGCTGACCACCACCGCGACTGCGGCGGAATAAGGGTTGTGGGCCTGCTTGCGCGGGCCTACATCACCTGAGAGTTTTCCCAGCGCCGCCGTCCGGGTGAACCGGCCGGCGGCGTTTTTCATAGGAAGAGATCCCGAATGGCATCTGCAGCAGAACAAATGGCCGCCAACCTGAGCTGGTCGGCCTTTGGCAAGGCGACCGAGCTTCGTCAGCGCATCTTCTTCACGATCGGCATGCTGATCGTCTATCGCCTCGGGACTTTCATTCCCGTTCCCGGCATCGACGGCGCTGCGCTGCGTGAATTCATGGAAAGCGCGGCCTCGGGGATCGGCGGCATCCTGTCGATGTTTACCGGCGGCGCGCTGAGCCGGATGGGTATCTTCGCCCTCGGGATCATGCCCTACATTTCTGCCTCGATCATCGTTCAGCTGATGGGCTCCATGTACGAGCCTTGGAAACAGCTGAAGAAAGAAGGCGAGACGGGCCGCAAGAAGCTCAACCAATATACGCGCTATGGCACCGTGGTTCTGGCCACATTCCAGGCCTATGCGCTTGCCGCAAGCCTTGAAGCCGGCGATCTGGTCTCGGATCCGGGCCCCTTCTTCATCGTATCCTGCATCATCACCCTCGTTGGCGGCACCATGTTCCTGATGTGGCTCGGCGAGCAGATCACCAGCCGCGGCATCGGCAACGGCATTTCTCTGATCATTTTCGTTGGTATCGTTGCCGAGATTCCCGCCGCCGCCGCCCAGTTCCTGAGCCAAGGCCGTTCGGGTGCCGTGAGCCCCGGCGTGATCGTCGGCGTTCTCGTCATGCTCGCTGCCGTTCTGACTTTCGTCGTCTTCATGGAGCGCAGCCTGCGCAAGATCCACATCCAGTATCCCCGCCGTCAGGTGGGCATGAAGATCTATGATGGCGGCTCGAGCCACCTGCCGATCAAGGTAAATCCGGCCGGCGTTATTCCGGCGATCTTTGCCTCGGCGCTTCTCTTGCTGCCGACGACGCTTTCGACCTTTTCGGGCGGCTCTAGCGGCCCGATCATGTCGACGATCCTCGCCTACTTTGGCCCCGGTCAGCCGCTCTACCTGTTGTTCTTCACCGCGATGATCATCTTCTTCACCTACTTCTACACCGCGGAAGTGGCGTTCAAGACCGATGAGGTTGCCGACAACCTGAAGAACCAGAACGGCTTTGTCCCTGGCATCCGCCCCGGCAAGCGCACCGCCGAATACCTCGACTACGTCGTGCGCCGCATCCTAGTTCTGGGTTCGGGCTACCTTGCGCTAGTTTGTCTCATGCCCGAGATCCTGCGCTCTCAGCTGTCGATTCCGTTCTACTTTGGCGGTACATCGGTCCTGATTATCGTCTCCGTCGGTATGGATACGATTCAGCAGATCCAATCGCATCTGCTGGCCCATCAGTACGAAGGGCTCATTGAGAAATCGCAGCTGCGCGGCAAGCGTGGCGACAAGAAGCGCACGAAGGGACCCGCTCGTCGATGAACATCATTCTTCTCGGACCGCCCGGCGCGGGCAAAGGAACACAAGCGCGCATCCTCGTTGAGGGGCGCAATATGGTTCAGCTTTCGACGGGCGACATGCTCCGCGAAGCCCGCACCAGCGGCACCGAGATGGGCAAGATGGTTGCCGAAGTGATGGACAAGGGCCACCTCGTCACCGACGAGATCGTGATCGGCCTCATCCGCGAGAAGCTGACCAGCGGTCAGGCTGGCGGCGGCTATATCTTCGACGGCTTCCCGCGCACGCTGGCGCAGGCTGATGCGCTTGGCGCGCTCCTTGAAGAGCTTGGCGAGCCGCTCGACGCTGTGATCGAGATGCAGGTGGATGACGCCGCGCTCGTTTCGCGCATCACCGCCCGTTCGACCTGCGGCAACTGCGGCGAAGTGTACAACGACAACACCAAACCGATTCCGGCCGATCACGTCTGCACCAGCTGCGGGCAAAAGGCCGAGTTCAAGCGCCGCGCCGACGACAACGAGGAAAGCCTCAAGACCCGTCTTCTTGCCTATTACAAACAGACCTCGCCGCTCATCGGCTATTACTATGCCAAGGGCGCGCTCAAGTCGGTCGACGGCCTCGCCAGCATGGACAAGGTTTCGGCCTCCATCGCCAAGGCGCTTGGCTGAACAAGAGGGGCTTGACCGCCGGTCGATCAGCCCCTAGACAGCCCCATCCCGCAAGGGAATCAAGTCTTTGGATTCGGGTCGCGCCCGGTTTCAATGATTACCTCGAATGACAGCGGCCCGTGAGTAAGCCTCTCGGGCCTCAGTTGTGAAAAAAGGTTCCGGGATCACGGAACCGCAACGAAAGGAAGACTAACGTGGCACGTATTGCCGGCGTGAACATCCCGACTGCAAAGCGGGTTCCCATCGCCCTCACCTATATCACCGGAATTGGCCCGGCCATCGCCAAGCAGATCTGCGAAGCCGTCAAGATTGACGAAGCTCGTCGCGTCAACGATCTCTCTGATGCCGAAGTTCTCGCCATCCGCGAATACATCGACGCCAACCTGACCGTCGAAGGCGACCTGCGTCGCGAAGTTTCGATGAACGTCAAGCGTCTGATGGACCTCGGCTGCTACCGCGGCCTGCGTCACCGTCGCAACCTCCCGGTCCGCGGCCAGCGGACTCACACCAACGCCCGTACCCGCAAAGGCCCCGCAAAGGCCATCGCCGGTAAGAAGAAGTAAGGGAGAGCTGACCAATGGCACGCGATACCCGCCGTGGCGGTAAGAAAAAAGTTTCCAAGAACATCGCCGCTGGCGTTGCTCATGTGAACTCGTCGTTCAACAACACCAAGATCCTGATCTCGGACGTACAGGGCAACGCGATTGCGTGGTCCTCGGCCGGCACCATGGGCTTCAAGGGCTCGCGCAAGTCGACCCCGTATGCCGCCCAGATGGCCGCTGAAGACGCCGGCAAGAAGGCTCAGGAACATGGTGTAAAGACGCTGGAAGTCGAAGTTCAGGGCCCCGGTTCGGGCCGTGAATCGGCGCTGCGCGCTCTGGCTGCCGTGGGCTTCAACATCACCTCGATCCGTGATGTGACCCCGCTTGCCCACAACGGCTGCCGCCCGCCGAAGCGCCGCCGCGTCTAAGGCATTTTAGTTTGGCTGGGGCTGTGGTTTTCCACGGCCCCAGTCCGTCATTTAGAAACCTCGGGCGTCTGCCTTTTTAGGACATGGAAGGCAGACAAGGATGGAGGGACGCATGATCCACAAGAATTGGGCAGAACTGATCAAGCCGACCCAGCTTGAAGTCAAGCCGGGCAACGATCCCCAACGCCAGGCCACCGTCATTGCCGAACCGCTCGAGCGCGGTTTTGGTCTGACCCTCGGCAACGCGCTGCGCCGGGTTCTGATGTCGTCGCTGCAAGGCGCCGCCATCACCGCCGTGCAAATCGACAACGTGCTGCACGAGTTCTCCTCGGTCTCGGGCGTCCGTGAAGACGTGACCGACATCGTTCTCAACCTCAAGGGCGTCGCCATCCGCATGGATGTTGAAGGCCCCAAGCGTCTCTCGGTTCAGGCCAAGGGTCCGGGCGTTGTCACCGCTGGCGACATTTCGGAAAGCGCAGGCATCGAGATCCTCAACAAGGATCACGTGATCTGCCACCTCGACGACGGCGCCGACCTCTACATGGAACTGACCGTCAACACCGGCAAAGGCTATGTCTCGGCTGACAAGAACAAGCCCGAAGATGCCCCGATCGGCATGATCTCGATCGACGCGATCTATTCGCCGGTCAAGAAGGTTAGCTACGACGTTCAGCCGACCCGCGAAGGCCAGGTTCTGGACTATGACAAGCTGACCATGAAGATCGACACCGATGGCTCGATCACGCCGGATGATGCGCTGGCCTTTGCCGCACGCATCCTGCAGGACCAGCTTGCGACCTTCGTCAACTTCGACGAGC
>JBFEXG010000373.1:0-1651 GCA_041546005.1 Paracoccaceae bacterium | reverse complement strand
GGCCACAGCCTCGTCCATCGAGTTGTCGAGGATTTCCGCCACGAGGTGATGCAGCGCCCGCTCGTCGGTGCCGCCGATATACATCCCTGGCCGCTTGCGAACGGGCTCCAGCCCCTCGAGAACTTCGATGGAGGAAGCGTTATAGTCATCGGCTCCGGTCGTGGAGAGAAGGTCGTCTGGCATACCGCTCGTTCTTCTTTTGCTCTGGCCGATATTGTGGCTGAAGACAGGGGCAGGGGCAATCGGTTGATTGCCTAGCGGGCGGGCTGAAGCGTCTCGAATCTCAGGCCCGTGGCGGTGTTCTCATAGAAACCCGGCCAGTGATCCCCGCCTGCCTGCAAAAAATGGGCGGCTTGGGCGTTGTCCTTCAGGTGTTGGTCGAGGAAGGCCACGCAGAAATGTGCGGAGATGTTGTTCATCCGCACCGTGTCCCAGACATCGTCGGCATAGTGCAGGAAGGGCGGCCAGCCGAGCTTTTCGGAATGCCCGTAGGATTCGGTCGGGGCGGGCATCGGCGCGCCGGCGTTGTGGCCGGCCATCTCGAAGGTGAGAAGGTGGCGCTCGACGCTTCTGGCTCCCTCCCAAATGCCGCGCATCGCGCTATAGCCGGAGGTGTCGTCGGCAGTGCCTGCGATGAGCAGGAGCGGCGCGCGCAGGCCCGCAAGCCCCGCCGCGTCCCAAAGCCCCGCCTTGCCGCCCCAAGGGCCGAAAGCGACGATTGCTTTCACGCGCGGGTCTACGAGGGCTTCGTGGCCTGCCGTTCCGGCGCGCAGCGGACGAAGGAGGTCGTCCGCAGGTGATAGTTCGTGCGTCATCGCGGCCTCGGACAGCCCCGCGCCGCCGAAAACGAGCGCGCCGTAGCCGCCCATGGAATAACCGATCACCGCAGCGCGATCCGTGTCGATCACGCCTTTCAACGGTGCATCGGGCGCCGCGAGGCAATCGAGCACGAACCGCTGATCGCGGGGGCGGTGATAGAAGGTGGCGCCGACGGGCTGTTGATTGTCGTAGGTGCTGCCCTCGTGGTCGATCGCGGCAACCACATAGCCGTGGCTTGCAAGCGTCTGGGCGTGCGGCGACATGAGCCAGCGGTTGCCGGGCCAGCCGTGGGAGAGAATCACAAGGGGGAAGGGGCCTTTGGCGGGCGCAAGGCCCTCGCGGGCGGGGCCGTGCAGCGCAGCGTAGGTGATCCCGTCGCGGATGAGCGTCTCATACGCGCCGCCCTGCGGGCTGCCCTTGGCGGCGGGATACCAGAGCGTGACAGTCAGGCGCCGATCTTTGCGCCGGGTGGTGATCTTGGGGTCCGACAGGTCGGGCTGATCGGGGCGCGTGAAAACCACGGTTTCGATCCCGACTGGATGCGGGCCGGGGCGGGAGAGAACGGGGGCGTCGGGGCGGATCTGGTCGATGCGGTTCATGCGCTCACCTCGCCTTGCTGGAGAAGAACTGTCAACGCCTCTTCCGGTTTCGCCTCGCTCGCCTATCATGGCCCAAACGAAGGAGGCCTCATGCGTATCGCTATTCTCGATGACTATGCCGGTGCGGCGCTGCGGCTGGCCGACTGGTCGGGCCTTGGAGAGATCACCGTCTTTTCCGATACCATCACCGATCCCGCCGCTTTGGTCGAGCGACTGGCGCCCTTCGAGGTGAT
>JBFEXG010000333.1:0-2573 GCA_041546005.1 Paracoccaceae bacterium | reverse complement strand
GCCGCCATGCCCGATGGCACGGGCCTCAGCCGGTTTATGGAGCGCTACGCGAGCCGCTGTTTCGATGTGGGCATCGCCGAACAGCACGCCGTGACCTTTTCAGCTGGCCTCGCTGCTGGCGGGATGCGGCCTTTCTGCGCGATCTACTCGACCTTCCTTCAGCGCGGCTATGATCAGGTTGTCCACGACGTGGCGATCCAGCGCCTTCCAGTCCGTTTTGCCATCGACCGTGCCGGCCTTGTCGGCGCCGATGGCGCGACCCATGCGGGCAGCTTCGATGTGGCTTTCCTCGCCAACCTTCCCGGTTTCGTGGTGATGGCCGCGGCCGACGAGGCCGAACTTGTCCGCATGGTCGTCACCGCCGCCGAGTATGACGAGGGCCCGATTGCTTTCCGGTTCCCGCGCGGTGAAGGCGTGGGGGTCGAGATTCCCGCCGATGCCAAGCCGCTTGAGATCGGCAAGGCGCGGATGATCCGGCAGGGCAAGGGCGTGGCGCTCCTGTCGCTTGGCACACGCCTACAGGAAGTCACGCTCGCCGCCGAGGCACTTGCCGCTCGGGGCATTTCCCCCACAGTCGTCGATGCCCGCTTCGCCAAGCCGCTTGATGAGGAGATGATCCTCGGCCTCGCCCGCGATCACGAGGCGCTGATCACTATCGAAGAAGGCGCGATCGGCGGCTTTGGCAGCCATGTGGCCCAGCTTTTGGCGGAGCACGGGATTTTCGACACCGGCCTGAAATACCGTTCGATGGTCTTGCCGGACATTTTCATCGACCAAGCCTCGCCCAAAGCGATGTATGATATCGCTGGGCTTAACGCCAAAGATATTGAAGCCAAAGTATTGTCTGTTCTGGGTGTTGCCAGCATAGGCTCCCAACGCGCCTGAGGTTTTCATGGATCATCCGACCCACCGAGCGATCGTCATTTACCGCACGATCGTTTTCCTGCTGTGCAGCTTTTATGGCATCCGCACCCTCGTCTTTGCCGATTTCTCCTATTTCGGCGGGCCGTTCCGATACCTGACGATCTGGGCGCTCTATGCCTCTTGGTTCTCGTCGATCTGGATGCTGGCCTTCTCGCTGAACAAGGTCGACCATCGCTGGGAGGGGTTTGTCGGTGTCGCGACCGTTCTGAATACGATGGTCGTGCTCCTTTATTGGAGACTGTATTTCGCCGATCCGCTGTCGGTCACCTCGGATGGCGAGCTCGGCCGTTGGTGGCTTGAATATTACATGCACGCACTTGGGCCGCTCTTGCAGTGGATCGACGCCATCTTCATCCACCGCTCGTTCCGCCGCCCGCTTCGCTCGGCCGGTATCCTGACCTTCGCGATTATCGGCTATGTGGTCTGGGTCGAGCGCGTAATCGCGCCGATGAATGATCGCCCGATGGGCAGCGTCACTTCGGGTCTGCCCTATAATTTTCTGAACAACCTCGAATGGGCGGGGCGGCTGGAATTCTATGTGACCAACCTCGTCGTCGCGCTCTTTTTCCTGACGATCTTTTCCGGCCTCGGTTGGCTCAGCCGCCGGATTCTCGGACCAGAAGCGCATCCAATCCGGCGCGGTAGCTAGGATAGAGTAGGTTCACGCCAAGCTCGGCTTTGATCCGATTGTTGCTGACCTTCTTTGACTCGGCATAGAAGCTGCGCGCCATCGGCGTCATTTCGGCGGTCTCAAAACCCTCGGCTGGCGGGATCGGGACACCCAGCAGCTCGGCTGCATAGGCGATCACGTCCTCGGGCGGCGCGGGATCGTCGTCGCAGACGTTGTAGGCCGCGCCGGGATTGGGGCGGGTGATCGAGGCTTCGAGGACTTGGGCAATATCCTCGACATGGGTCCGGCTGAAGACTTGTCCCTTTTTGATAATCCGCCGCGCTGTCCCGTTGCGGACTTTGGCAAACGGCCCACGGCCGGGGCCATAGATGCCCGCAAGGCGGAAAATATGAAGCGGCAAGTCGGGAATCGCTGCCCATTCCGCTTCGGCCGCCACGCGGGCTTTGCCGCGCTCGGTCGCGGGGGTGAGCGGGGAATTTTCCGTGACCCAGCCGCCGTCGTGATCGCCATAGACCGCCGTTGTCGAAAGATAGCCAACCCACTCAAGCCGCGCCGCGTTGGC
This sequence comes from Paracoccaceae bacterium, assembly GCA_041546005.1. Lineage (GTDB taxonomy): Bacteria > Pseudomonadota > Alphaproteobacteria > Rhodobacterales > Rhodobacteraceae > RFZI01. Next base: position 456 of record JBFEXG010000333.1, on the reverse strand, counting down.
GGCGATATCGTCTCTAACCTGGGACAAAACGGGATCCCCCCCGTCTGCTGGAGCCACAGAGGTCAGAATATGGCTCGCTTCGCCGATGGCCGGGCCCAGATCTTCGCCGGGCCAGATCAGCGGCTCGATCCCCGCCGCGCGCAGAGCCTCGGCCTTTTCCGGCGAGCGTGTAGTGCCAATGATTCGCCAGCCCTGCGGCAAAAGGCGATCCGCAAGGCCTTGTGCCGAATAGCCGTGGCCGATGGAGAGTAGTGTCTTGGTCATGGCCTAGTCATGTCTGGCGGCTGCGCGCGATGCAAGGGCAGTTGACAGGCCACGGCGAACCTGCAGCATCTGTGCATGACACAAAACACACCCGATCTCGAAGCTGCCTATTCCATTGAAACGCCCGACGACAACAGGCGCATCTATTCCGCATGGGCCGAAACCTATGACAAGACCTTCGCCCAGGACATG
>JBFEXG010000165.1:0-5615 GCA_041546005.1 Paracoccaceae bacterium | reverse complement strand
GGCGGGCGGGTCGAGCGGACCTTCACCGAAATCTCGCGCTCGGCCTGATCGGTGAAGGCGCCATCGCCCAGCCAGTTGATCTCGCGCACCGGAATGGTCCGCGTCGCCAATAGGTCTTTCGGGCCGACAACGACCTGCCGCTTGTCGACATCGAGCCGCACCACATAAAGCGGATCGGCAAGGCCACCAATGCCGAGGCCGCGCCTTTGGCCAATGGTGTAGTGGATCACGCCGCGATGCTCGCCCAGCACATTGCCCTCAACGTCGACGATCTCGCCCGGCTCTGCCGCGCCGGGGCGCAGCTTTTCGATCACCGAGGCATAGTTGCCGTTTGGTACAAAGCAGATGTCTTGGCTGTCGGGTTTGTCGGCCACGGCGAGCCCGTATTTGGCGGCGAGCTTGCGGGTCGCGTCCTTCGAGGGCAGGTGGCCCAAGGGGAAGCGCAGGAACTCGAGCTGTTCGGGAGTTGTGGAAAAGAGAAAGTAGCTCTGGTCGCGGTTGGCATCTGCCGCGCAATGCAATTCCGGCCCCGCGCCGACCTTGCGCTGGATGTAGTGGCCCGTGGCCATGCAGTCGGCGTCAAGATCGCGGGCGGTTGCCAGAAGATCCTTGAACTTCACCCGCTCATTGCAGCGGATGCAGGGGACCGGTGTGGCGCCCGCGAGGTAGCTGTCGGCGAACTCGTCGATCACCGCATCCTTGAAGATGTTTTCATAGTCCAGAACGTAATGGGGAAAACCCATCTCCTCCGCCACGCGTCGCGCGTCGTGGATATCCTGACCGGCGCAGCAGGCACCCTTCTTGGCCAGCGCCGCCCCGTGATCGTAAAGCTGCAGCGTCACGCCCACCACGTCATAGCCTTCTTCAGCCAATTGAGCCGCGACAACCGAGCTGTCCACGCCGCCCGACATGGCAACGACGACGCGCGTCTCGCTGGGCGGCTTGGCAAAGCCAAGCGAGTTGATCGGGTGATCCATGAGCATGTGTTTCCGGCGGGTTACTGAGGCCTGCCAGAATATAAGAAAATACGAAGCAGTCTCAAGGGGCGGTTTCACCGCTCTTTAAATCTCAAGCCCCAGATTTTGCGGCGTGGAAACACTGGGGTGAGACATGTTTATCAAGAAAGCCAAGGGGCCGCGTTCTGTGCGGCTGCCTGACGGAACGATCATGAGCCTTGCGGATTTGCCGCCTGTTGAAACCAGACGCTGGGTGGCCTCGCGCAAGGCCGCTGTTGTGAGAGCGGTGGCGCATGGGCTGATTGAAACAAAAGAAGCGCTTGAGACCTATAGCCTCTCCGAGGACGAGTTTTTGTCTTGGGTGCGGGCGGTTGCTGAACACGGGGAAGAGGCGCTCAAGACAACCACTATTCAGAAATATCGACAACCTTAGATTGTCTTTATGGCAATTTTCGCTACGGTAACGGGTGATTAACCAATGTCGCTCTATCCTGAATGCAACGTTACTGTGCGGAGGCCCCGAAAATGCGCATCTTGTTGGTGGAGGATGATCCGACAACCTCGAAGAGCATCGAGATGATGCTCACTCATGCCAATCTCAACGTCTATGCAACGGACCTCGGCGAAGAAGGGATCGATCTGGCCAAACTCTATGACTATGATCTGATCCTCCTTGATCTGCACTTGCCGGATATGAGCGGGCATGAGGTCTTGCGACAACTCAGGATGGCCCGGGTCGAGACGCCGATCCTGATCCTCACCGGCGAGAGCGGCACTGAAAGCAAGCTGCGCGGGTTTGGGTTTGGCGCGGATGATTACATGACAAAGCCATTTCATCGCGATGAATTGGTTGCGCGGATTCATGCGATCATCCGGCGCTCCAAGGGGCATTCGCAATCCATCATCAACACGGGCCTGATCTCGGTCAATCTCGATGCGAAAACCGTGGATGTCGGTGGAATGCCGGTGCATCTGACGGGCAAGGAATACCAGATGCTCGAGCTGCTGAGCCTTCGCAAGGGCACGACGCTGACCAAGGAGATGTTTCTCAACCACCTCTATGGCGGGATGGACGAACCTGAACTGAAGATTATCGACGTTTTCATTTGCAAGCTTCGCAAAAAGCTCTCGGAAGCGACGGGCGGCGACAATCACATCGAAACCGTCTGGGGGCGGGGCTATGTGCTGCGCGATCCTGAGAGGGGGCGTCAGGCCGAACGCCTCGCCGTCGGCGCCTGAGGCTGGACGCAGATCGGATCGCCGCCTAAGAGTTGTCTGGAACGGATTTCAGCGACTTTTGGTGGCGACGTGCGCGAGACAGACCAAGACAAGGCCAAGGGAGCGGTTTCTTCCGCTGTGATCGACGTCGAAGGGATGTCGGTCGCAGAGGCCAAGGCAGAACTCGCGCGCCTCGCTGGCGAGATTGCCGCGGCAAACCTTGCCTATCATGGCGAAGATGCCCCAGACATTTCCGACGCCGCCTATGACGCGCTGAAGCGACGCAACGCGGCGATCGAAGCACGGTTTCCCGAACTTAAACGCCCCGACAGCCCAAGCGAGCAAGTCGGCGCCGCGGCGTCGGAGGGCTTTGGCAAGGTCCGCCATGCCGTGCGGATGCTAAGCCTTGAAAATGCTTTCGACGACGACGAGGTTGCCGAATTTGATCAGCGCATTCGACGGTTTCTTGGCCTTTCCGACGATGCGCCACTGGCCTACACGGCCGAGCCCAAGATCGATGGGCTATCGCTCTCGCTGCGCTATGAAAACGGACGGCTTGTACAGGCGGCCACACGCGGCGATGGCGAGGTAGGCGAGAACGTCACGGCCAATGCCCTGACCATTGCGGATATCCCGCAAACCCTCGCTGGCGCGCCCGCCATCCTCGAAGTGCGGGGCGAGGTCTATATGAGCCACGCCGATTTCGCCGCGCTCAACGCCCGACAAGAAGCCACAGGCGGCAAGACTTTTGCCAACCCGCGCAATGCCGCCGCTGGCAGCCTGCGCCAGCTCGACGCCGAAATCACCCGCGCGCGCCCGCTCCGGTTCTTCGCCTATGCCTGGGGCGAGCTGTCCGAGCCACTCGCCCCGACACAGATGGGCGCGATCACGCGTCTTTCGGATCTTGGTTTTCAGACCAACCCCCTGACCCAGAGGATCGACGGTACAGGCGGGCTGGTCACTCACTACCGCGATATCGAAGCCCGCCGCGCTACGCTCGGCTATGATATCGATGGCGTTGTCTACAAGGTGGACGATCTGCGCCTGCAAGAGCGGCTCGGCTTCCGGTCGACAACGCCTCGCTGGGCCATCGCCCATAAATTTCCGGCCGAGCTGGCCTGGACCGTCCTCGAGGCGATCGACATTCAGGTGGGCCGCACCGGCGCGTTGAGCCCAGTTGCCCGTCTTCGACCCGTCACTGTTGGCGGTGTCGTTGTCTCCAACGCCACGCTTCACAACGAAGACTACATCGCCGGCCGCGAGTCCAACGGCGCCCCGATCCGCGAGGGGCGGGATATCCGTGTGGGCGACTGGGTCCAAGTCTACCGCGCGGGCGATGTGATCCCCAAGATCAAGGATGTGGACCTCTCGCGCCGTCCGGCCGAGGCCAAGCCGTATGTCTTCCCCGAAACCTGCCCCGAATGCGGCTCGGTCGCTCTGCGCGAGCCGGGTGATGCCGTTCATCGCTGCACCGGTGGCCTCGTCTGTCCGGCGCAGGCGGTTGAAAAGCTCAAGCATTTCGTGAGCCGCGGTGCATTCGATATTGAAGGTCTGGGCGTCAAGCAGATCGAGATGTTCTTTGCCGACGATCTTTTGCCGATCCGGGAGCCTGCGGATATCTTCACCCTCGCGGCACGCGATCAGGCAAACCTTGCCAAGCTTGCCAATCGCGATGGCTTTGGCGAGCGAAGTGTAAAGAAACTCTTCGACGCGATTGAAGAGAGGCGCCAGATTCCCCTGGCAAAGCTCCTTTTCGCCCTTGGCATCCGCCACCTTGGCGAAACCGGCTCGGCGATCATCGCCACCCACTACGAGACTTGGCCCGCCTTCGAAGCCGCGATGACCGCGGCGCGTATCGGCGAAGGTCCGGAATGGGATGACCTCATCGGCATCGACGGTGTCGGCGCGGTGATGGCGACCTCGCTCATCACGACGATGCAGCAGGAGGCCGAGCGCGCCTCGATTGACCGGCTGGTGGCGCAGCTCGACATTCAGGAAAGCCGCCGCATATTCACAGAAGGCAGCCCCGTTGCCGGAAAGACCATCGTTTTCACCGGCACCCTTGAAAAGATGAGCCGGGCCGAGGCCAAGGCTCGCGCCGAGGCGCTTGGTGCCAAGGTCGCCGGTAGCGTCAGCGCCAAGACCGATCTTGTCGTGGCTGGGCCTGGCGCGGGATCAAAGGCCAAGAAGGCCGAACAGCTCGGGATCGAGATGATCGATGAAGACGGCTGGCTCGCGCTCATTGGTGGGGCATGAAAGGCCGGCCCGAATCCCTCTGGCCGCTTTTCGGGGCCCTTCAGTCGCTTGACGGTGTTGGCCCAAAAACCGCGCAGCTTTTGGGCGGGCTGGGAATTGAAAAGCCCCGCGATCTTCTTTTTACCTTGCCCTATAGCGGCATCGACCGGCATCGCCGCGCCTCGATTTCCGAGGTTGTGTTGCCGTCGGTCGCGACCGTCGAAATCACTGTTGCCGCCCACCATCCGCCACAAGCCAAGGGTCGGCCCTATCGGATCACGGTGAACGACGCGAAAACCTCGTTTCAGCTCGTCTTCTTTCACGCCCGCGCCGAGTATCTGAAGAAGCTGTTGCCTGAGGGCGCACGCCGGGTCGTCTCGGGCAAGGTCGAGCTATTTGATGGCATCGCGCAGATGACCCATCCCGACCACATCCTGCCGCTGGGTGAGGCGGAGGAGATGCCGCTTTACGAGCCTGTCTATCCGCTGACCGCGGGGGTGACACAGAAACTGATGTTCAAGGCCTCGCGCAGTGCCCTCGAGATGGCACCGCTTTTGGCAGAATGGATTGATCCGGCGCTGAAGGCGCGCGAAGGCTGGCCCGATTGGCGCGTGTCTCTCGCAGAGGTGCATTCACCGGGATCGACCGCCGACCTCTCGCCGCATCATCCGGCCCGTCAGCGCCTCGCCTATGATGAGTTCTTCGCCCATCAACTGACCCTTGCGCTGGCGCGAGCGGTCGTGCGGCGCGGCAAAGGGCGGGTTTCTGCGGGGGATGGGCGGCTTAGGGCCAAGGTGCTCGCCGCGCTCCCGTATAGTCCGACCAACGCACAGACCCGCGCGATTGAGGAAATCTCGACCGACATGGCTCACGAGGCGCGGATGAACCGGCTTTTGCAGGGCGATGTGGGTTCGGGCAAAACGCTCGTTGCGCTGATGGCACTGCTGCGGGCGGTCGAGGCGGGCGGGCAGGGGGTCATGATGGCCCCGACCGAGATCCTCGCGCGGCAACATTTCGATGGGCTCAAGGGGCTTGCGGCGGCAGCCGGAGTGCGGATCGAGATCCTGACCGGGCGCGACAAGGGGGGCGAGAGAGCCGCGAAGCTGGCTGCACTGGCCTCGAGCCAGATCGGGATTCTTGTGGGCACCCACGCAGTCTTTCAAAAGGATGTGGCCTTCGACGATCTGCGCCTTGCGGTGATCGACG
>JBFEXG010000268.1:0-3478 GCA_041546005.1 Paracoccaceae bacterium | reverse complement strand
TCGATCGACGTGCAGCTTCTGCGCATCCTTGAAGAGCTTTCGGTGGGCCGACAGGAAACTTTGGGCGAACTGCGAAGTGATATCGCGGGGCTCACTCGGGCGCTCAGGCAGGGGCGTGGGCGGCCTGACAGCGTCGGCCGGGGCTGACGATGGCGCTGAGCCGAAGAGGCGGACACAGGTTCGAGGCCAACACCTGGCCCGGCTTCGTCGATGCGATGACCGGCCTGCTTTTGGTTCTGATGTTCGTTTTGACCATCTTCATGGTCATTCAGTTCGTCCTGCGCGAGACAATTACGGGTCAGGAATCCAAACTTAGCCAACTCACCGCCGAGATCAGCGCTTTGACCGAGGCGCTGGGCCTTGAGCGCGATCGCTCGTCGGCACTCGCGGGGCAGGTGGGGAGCCTGACCTCGTCTCTCAGCGATTTGACCGATCAAAGCAGCGCGCAGGCTGCGCTCATTGCCGCGCTGACGGCGGAACGGGATGCGCAGGCCATCGCTCTGGCCGAGGCCGAGAACCGGATCACGGGCTTTGAGGCGCAGGTCGCGGGGCTCTTGGCGCAGCGCGCCGACCTGCGCGATCAGGTGGCGGGCCTTGAGGCCGATCAGACGCGGATGATTGACGAGCAAGAGGCGCTGAACCTTGCGTTGGCGCAGGCGCGTGACGAGATCGACGCCTCGGCCGAAGCCGCCCGCCTTGCCGCCGCACGGCGCGAGGCGCTTGAGGCGCTGGTGGCCGATCTGAATGCCAATTCCGACGCCAACGCCGAGAAAATCTCCGAGCTTGAGGCCGCAGCCCTTGCAGATGCGGCCGCCGCCGAAGCGCTGCGCCAGAAACTGGCTGATGCCGATGCCGAGCTGACCGCCATGACCCTCGCCCTTGAAGCGCAGCGCAAGAAGGCCGAAGATACTCTGACGCTTCTGGCCGCCGCGGATGCGGCGCGGGAAAACCTCGATATCAATCTGGCCAACGCCATTCTCGCGCAGGCCCAAGCCGAAGCCGAGCTTGAGCGCCTCAAGGCCGATAGCGGCGATCTAGATGCGCGGTTGGCGGCGGCTCTTTCGCTCCAGGATGCCACCGAGGCGCAGCTCGAAGAGGCGCGTGCCGCTTTGGCCGCCGCGGAATCGAGCAATCAGGATCTGACCGTTCGCCTCGCCGCCGCCATCGCCGCGCGTGATGATGCCACCTCCAGCCTAGATACCGTGCAAGCCGCGCTCGACAAGGCGCTTGAAGACGGTCGCCTGAGCGAGGCCGATCTGCAAAGCCGTCTTGCTGCGGCTCTTCTGGCCAAAGAAGCGCTGGAGCAAGAAGTTGCGGCCACCGTCGCGGCGGGGGATCAGGCCGAGGCCGACAGGCTGTCGCTCGAAGAACGGCTGGCTGAGGCGCTGTTGGCGCGACAGGCGCTTGAGGCCAAGGTGGCGGCGCTGTCGGAGACTCAAGACGAGAAAGCACAGGACCGAGCCGACCTTGAAGGACGGCTCGCCGAGGCGCTCGCCGCCATCGCCGCAGCCCGAGCCGATGCCACCGAAATGATGACCGAACGCGAGCGTCAGGCGGCCCTTTTGGCGCAGGCGAACAAAGAGCTTTCTGCCGAACAGGCGCTCTCGGCGGAAAGCCAGCGTCAGGTCGCGCTTCTCAACGAACAGGTCGTCGAGCTGCGTCGGCAAATTGCGACGTTGCAGACGCTTTTGGATATCGCCGATCAGGCCGATGCCGAATCCAAGGTTCAAATCGAATCCCTCGGGGCGCAGCTCAATACCGCCCTCGCCCGTGTGGCCAGCGAAGAGCGGCAGCGCCGGGCGCTGGAAGAGGCCGAGCGCATCCGGCTCGAAGCTGAAAAAGCGCGGCTAGAGGCCGAGGCGCGCGATCTGGAAAGCTATAAGTCCGAATTCTTCGGCCAGCTTCGCACCGTTCTTGCCGGGCAAGAGGGCATCCGGATCGAAGGCGATAGGTTTGTCTTCTCGTCCGAGGTTCTGTTCGAGATCGCCCGGGCCGACCTTTCGGAAGAGGGCCGCGCCGAGATGGCCAAGGTCGCGGCAATCCTGCGGACAATTTCCGATCAGATACCGTCCGAGATTGATTGGATCATCCGTGTCGATGGCCATACCGACAATGTGCCGCTTTCGGGTGGTGGGCTTTATCGCAACAACTGGGAGCTCAGCCAGGCGCGCGCTCTTTCGGTTGTGATCTACATGATCGAGCAGGAAGGCATCGATCCACGCCGCCTTTCGGCAAATGGCTTTGGGGAATACCAGCCGATCAATCCCGAAGACACGCCCGAGGCTCGGGCGCAGAACCGGCGGATCGAGCTTAAGCTCACAGAACGATAACAAAAAACCCCGCCGGTTGGCGGGGTTTCTCGTTTCTGTCTGGTTGGATCACTCAGCCGTCAGAAGCGGCGGCTTCTTGGCCGAGTGGGTGATCTTGGCCTGCTCCGGCGCCAAGACTTCTAGCTCGATCTTGTCGTCCTTGACGTTGACCTTGACGACCCCGCCCTTCATCAGCTTGCCAAACAGAAGCTCTTCGGCGAGCGGCTTCTTGATCGATTCCTGAATCACGCGGGCCAAGGGGCGTGCGCCCATTTTGTCGTCATAGCCCTTCTCGGCCAGCCATACGGCAGCGGCGGGCGAAAGGTCGATCTGGACATTGCGGTCCATAAGCTGGGCCTCAAGCTGCAGGACGAATTTCTCGACCACCTGCACGATGACCTCTTTCGAAAGCGGCGCGAAGGGGATCACGGCATCAAGACGGTTGCGGAATTCCGGCGTGAAGATCCTCTCGATCGCGGCGGTATCCTCGCCCTCGCGGCGGTCGCGGCCGAAGCCGATGGCTTCTTTCGCCTGTTCGGCAGCGCCAGCGTTCGAGGTCATGATCAGGATCACGTTGCGGAAATCCGTGGTCCGGCCGTTGTGGTCGGTCAGTTTCCCGTGGTCCATCACCTGCAGAAGGATGTTGTAGACATCCGGATGCGCCTTTTCGATCTCGTCAAGGAGCAGGACGCAATGTGGCGTCTGATCGACCTTGTCGGTCAGCATCCCGCCCTGATCAAAGCCCACATAGCCCGGAGGCGCACCAATCAGGCGGCTGACGGCGTGTTTCTCCATGTATTCCGACATATCGAAGCGAAGAAGCTCGACCCCGAGGGTGTCGGCGAGTTGCTTGGCGACCTCGGTCTTGCCGACGCCCGTGGGGCCGGAAAAGAGATAGTTGCCGATTGGCTTTTCCGGCTCGCGCAAACCCGCGCGGGCGAGCTTGATCGCGGAAGACAGCGCCTCAATCGCCACGTTCTGGCCAAAGACCACGCGCTTGAGCGATTTCTCGAGGTCGCGCAGGGTTTCGGCATCGTCTTTCGAGACCGATTTCGGCGGGATGCGGGCAATCTTGGCGACAACGGCCTCGATCTCTTTCACGCCGATGGTCTTGCGCCGCTTGCTCTCGGCCACGAGATGCTGGGCCGCACCGGCCTCGTCGATCACGT
>JBFEXG010000371.1:0-1725 GCA_041546005.1 Paracoccaceae bacterium | reverse complement strand
TCTGCCCCCGCGCCTAGCGGCGCTCCCCCGGAGTATTTTCGGCCAAAAGAAGCGGATCAGGCTTTTTTGCCTGCGGTCATGGCCTGAATGCCGGCGATGCCGCTTTCGCCGAGTTTGACGGAGGCGAAGGGGCCGCCGAGGCGCGATTGGGCGAGGTCTTGGGGGTTGGGCTCGATCGCCTTGGCGAAGAGGGCTTCGGCCCAGTCTTCGGCGTTGTCCTGCGGTTTGTAGCCGAGGAAGCCGACCTTGTGGTTGGAGACCGGCGCGCGGGTATTGCCGGAGACGCCATAGGCCACGGTGAAGCCGGTGACAGGCGTCTCGATCGAGCGGACGACGAGTTGGACCATGTCGCGGTAGCTGAGCCAAGTGCCGAGGGCACGGACGTTTTGCGGCTCGGGCGTGCAGGAGAGGATGCGTAGGCAGACGGCTTCGATGCCGCGCTTTTCCCAATACATCTTGCCCAGGTCTTCGGCGAAGCATTTGGCAAGCCCGTAGAAGGTGTCGGGGCGGTGCGGTTCGTCGGTGTCGATGCCGCGGTTGGTCTCGCACAGGCCCACGGCGTGGATCGAAGAGGCATAGACCACGCGGCGGACACCGTGGCGGTGGGCCGCTTCCCAGACGTTGTAGGCGCCGATGTAGTTGGGGCCGAGAAGCTCTTCGAAGGGCTTTTCATCGACGATGGCGCCGAAGTGGATCACCATGTCGGCGCCTTTGAGGAGCGGCTCGACCGCGGCGAAATCGGCGATATCGGCCTGAACATAGGTCTCGTTCGGGGCGAGGCTTGCGGGGGCCTCGCGGATATCGGTGCTGACAAGCTCGCGGGCCATTTTGGCAAGGACGGGGCGCAGTTCGTTGCCGAGGTTGCCGCGCGCGCCGGTGAGGACGAGTTTGTTGAACATCCCTGTTCTCCTTCAGATCACGGCCCGCTCGAGAAGCGGGCGATTGGCGAGAATCCGGTCATAGCCGAGATCCGTGAGGTCGAGCGTCTGGTAGGCGCCGTGCAGGATCAGCTCGCTGATGCCGCGGCCCATCGCCGGCGACTGTTGCAGGCCGTGGCCCGAGAATCCATTGCAAAAGAGGAAGTTCGGCACCTCGGGGTGGGCGCCGATCACGGCGTTCTGGTCGAGCGTGTTATAGGCATAGTGGCCGACCCAGTGGTTGAGAACCTTGACCTTTTCAAAGGCGGGAACGCGGGTGGCGATGGCAGGCCAGACCTTTGTTTCCCAGATGTGGTGGTCCATCGAGAAATCGTCGAAGGCGACGGCGGGATCCTCGTCGGGCGGGCAGCCGCACATATAGTATTTGCCGTCCGTGCGCATATGCACGCCCGAGGGGTCGATGGTCAGCGGCAGGTCTTTGGGCAATGGGTCGGCTGCCTGAAAGATCCAGGTAAAGCGGCGGCGCGGCTCGACCGGGATCGCGAGGCCCGCCATTTGCGCGGTGAGATTGGCGCGGGGGCCGGAGGCGTTGACGATTGTGCCTGCACCGATGGTCTCGCCCGAGGCCAGCGTCACGGCGGTGACGCGGCTGCCCTCGCGGGTGATGCCGGTGACGGTGTTGTGGATGTATTCGGCGCCCCGCGCTTTGGCCTTGCGGCGGAACCAGTCGAAGATCGTGCCACCGTCGAAATAGCCTTCGTCCACCGGATTGTGGCTGCCGCAGAGGATGCCGTCGAGATCGTAGAAGGGCCACTCGGCGGCGATCTCGTCGGGCGAAAGGATGCGC
>JBFEXG010000117.1:0-7470 GCA_041546005.1 Paracoccaceae bacterium | reverse complement strand
GATATAAAAGGATAAACCGGAGGCTGCCCCTTGAAGCTCATACCCTATCCCGACAGCGAGATGATGATGATGGACCTTGCCAATGTTCTGGCGGGGGAGCTTGAAAGAGCGCTGATCGGCGAAGACCGGGCGACGCTGGCGGTGACGGGTGGCGAAACCCCGGGCCCGATGTTTGATGTCCTTTGTGCTGCCGACCTCGATTGGGGTCGGGTCGATGTGATGCTCACCGACGAGCGGTGGGTGCCCGAGACCTCCGAACGGTCCAACACCCGGCTGGTCAAAGAGCGCCTGCTGGTCGATCGCGCGGCAGCGGCCAACTACCTGCCGCTTTATGCGCCGATCGACGAGCCCGAGCACGCGTTAGAGGCACTGGAGCTTGCGATAGAGCCAAGGCTTCCGATTTCGGTCCTGATCTTGGGGATGGGCGCGGATATGCACACCGCCTCGCTCTTTCCGGGGTCTGATGACCTTGCCTCGGCGCTTCACGGTGACAGAATTCTCTATTCTGCTCGCGCCGAAGGCATCCCCGAACCGCGCGTGACCCTCTCGGCACGGGTTCTGAACGGGGCCATTTCCAAGCATCTCGTGATCGTCGGCAATCACAAACTCAAAGCGCTGGAGCGGGCCAAGACGCTGACCCCCGAAGAAGCGCCGATCGCGGCCTTCCTGTCGGGGCTGACGGTTCACTGGGCAGAAAGCTGAACCATGTGGGATGATCTGCGGGCGCATCACGCGCGCACCGCCCGCCGGCGGTTCGAGACCCTTTTCGACTACAAACGGGCCGAGGATTTTTCGGTTCGCGTCGGTGATATGCTCTTCGATTACTCCAAGACCAATATCGACGCCGAGGCCCGAGAGCTTTTGCTTGGGCTTTTGGACAGGGCCAAGGTTGCAGAACGCCGTGAGGCAATGTTCTCCGGCGCGGCCATCAACGAAACCGAGGGCCGCGCGGTTCTGCACACGGCCCTGCGCAATCTCGATGGCGGGCCGGTGAAGGTGGACGGGCGCGATGTGATGCCCGAAGTGCAGGCAACCCTCAAACGGATGGAGACCTTTGCCGAAAAGGTCCGCTCGGGCGCCTTCACGGGGCAGGGCGGGGCGATCACCGATGTGATCAACATCGGCATTGGCGGCTCTGATCTCGGCCCGGCGATGGCGGTCCGTGCGCTCTCGCCCTATCACGATGGGCCGCGCTGCCATTTCGTCTCCAACGTCGATCCCGGCGACATCGCCGATGTGCTGCGTGGCTGCGATCCGGCGACGACGCTAGTGATTGTCGCCTCCAAGACCTTCACCACCATCGAGACCATGACCAACGCCCATACCGCGCGGGCCTGGATGTCGGAGACGGTCAAAGATCCAGCGGCCCAGTTCGTCGCGCTGTCGACTTCGAAGAGCAAGACTGAGGCCTTTGGCATCCCGTCCGAACGTGTCTTTGGCTTCGCCGATTGGGTGGGTGGGCGCTATTCCGTTTGGGGGCCGATTGGGCTGTCGCTCATGATCGCCATCGGCCCTGACGCCTTCCGCGCCTTCCTGCGCGGCGGGCAAGAGATGGACCGGCACTTCCGCGCGGCCGACTGGCGCGAGAATATGCCCGCGCTTCTGGCGCTCGTCGGCATCTGGCACGCGCAGGTCTGCGGCTACGCCACCCGCGCGGTCCTGCCCTACGACAATCGTCTCGGCCGCCTTCCGGCCTATCTCCAGCAGCTCGAGATGGAATCAAACGGCAAGCGCGTCAGCATGGATGGGGCGGACCTGGCCGTGCAAAGCGGCCCGATCGTCTGGGGTGAACCCGGCACTAACGGCCAACACGCCTTTTATCAGTTGATCCACCAAGGCACGCAGATCGTGCCTTGCGAGTTCCTGATCGCCGCACGGGGGCATGAGGAAGAGCTGCATCACCAGCAGCAGCTTTTGATTGCCAACTGCCTCGCCCAATCTGAAGCCCTGATGAAGGGCCGCAGCCTCGACGTGGCACGGGCGATGATGGAGAAGGCGGGGCTCGAAGGCGCAGAGCTTGAGCGGCAGGCGCGGCATCGCGTGTTTGAAGGCAATCGCCCGTCAACGACGCTGGCTTATCCGCGCCTCGATCCCTTCGCCCTCGGCCAGATCATCGCACTCTACGAGCACCGGGTTTTCGTTGAAGGCGTGATCCTCGGGATCAATTCCTTCGATCAATGGGGGGTCGAGCTGGGCAAGGAACTTGCCACAGCACTCCAGCCGATTGTCGAAGGCAGGGCCTCTGCGGACGGGAAAGACGGTTCGACCGCGGGCCTGATCGACTATCTCCAGCGCCACGGCGCCTGAGGGCGCAATCCGCCACTTTCTTTTGGCCATAAATACTCAAATTCCACATCGGCCACGGACGCAAGCGCCGTGGCCGATGCGTTTTTGCGTCGTCAGACCGCAGCCGTGACGATGATTTCGACGAGATACTCGGGGCCCGCGAGCTTGGCCTCGCCGGTGTAACGCGCGGGGGCGTTGCCGGGCGAGACCCACTCGTCCCAAACGGCGTTCATTGCGGCAAAGCCGGAGGCGATGTCCGAAAGCCAGATCTGGGCGGTGATCAGCTTGGATTTATCGGTGCCAGCGGCGGCGAGGAGGCGGTCGATCTCGGCCAGAACCGTGCGGGTCTGGGCGGTCACGTCGTCGCCGGGATTGCCAACTTGGCCAGCCAAATAGGCGATGCCGTTGTGAACCACGGCCATGCTCATGCGTTTGCCAGTTTCGATGCGGGTGATGGTCATAGGAGCTCCCTCAGGAATGCGGTTTCATTGGGCGAGGGAGGCTGGAGCGGGTAGCGGGAATCGAACCCGCGCCAAGAGCTTGGGAAGCTCGTGTGATACCATTTCACCATACCCGCGCTGGGTTTGAGATAGGGCCGGTGGTGCGGGTCGTCAAGCGGGAAACTGCCCTCTCGGGCAGGTGGGGGCTCTGCCCCCGGCCTGCGGCCTCCCCCGGAGTATTTCAGGCCAAAAGAAGATCAGCCGCGGCGGCGGCGGCGGCCTCCGTCGCCATCGGTCTTGGCGTTGAAATTGACCTGCGGCAGCGTGACGATCCCGTTTAGGTTGGGGAACGGGTCGGTCGCGTGGGGGATGGCGTTGGCGTTGACGAAATGCTCCTGAAAACGCGGCTCGATGGCGGTTTCGACCTTGGTGATCTCGCGCACCGTCTTTTCGATCTGGGCGCGGGCGTCGATCGAGCAAAGGGCGATGCGGGCGCCGGTGCCGGCGGCGTTGCCGGCGGACTGGACTTTGTCCAGCGGCACATCAGGGATCATGCCGAGGATCATCGCGTGTTTGGGCGAGATATGCGCCCCGAAAGCGCCGGCGAGGACCACGCGGTCGACCGTTTCGACGCCCATCTCGTCCATCAAGAGCCGCGCACCGGCATAGAGCGCCGATTTTGCAAGCTGGATGGCGCGGATGTCGCCTTGGGTCACGGTGATGCGCGGGCCGCCCGAGGCGGTGCCGTCCCAGATCAGATAGGAATGGGTGCGGCCTTCGGGGAGGCAGCGGGCTGTGCCGGTCTGTTCGGCCGAGCCGATGAGGCCACGGGCGTCGAGAAGGCCCGCAAGGCGCATCTCGGCCACGGCCTCGATGATGCCCGAGCCGCAGATGCCGGTGATGCCAGTGGCGGCGGTCGCCTCGGCAAAAGCGGGATCGTCGGACCAGAGATCGGAGCCGATCACTTTGAAGCGCGGCTCTTTGGTGGCAGGGTCGATCTCGAGCCGCTCGATGGCGCCGGGGGCGGCGCGTTGGCCGGCGCTGATCTGGGCGCCTTCGAAGGCGGGGCCGGTCGGCGAGGAGCAGGCGAGGACGCGGGTCTTGTTGCCCAAGAGGATCTCGGCGTTGGTGCCGACATCGACGATGAGCACGAGGTCTTCGGATTTGTTCGGCTCTTCCGAGAGCGCCACGGCGGCGGCATCGGCGCCCACGTGGCCCGCGATGCAGGGTAGGACGAAGACGCGGGCGTTTTCGTTGATGGAGGTGAGGTCCAACTCGGACGCCGCGAGCGACAGGCTCTCGGAGGTGGCAAGCGCGAAGGGGGCTTGGCCAAGCTCGACGGGATCGATTCCGAGGAGCAGGTGGTGCATCACCGGATTGCAGACGAAGACGGTCTCGACGATTTGGGTCGGGTCGATCTGGCCCTCGACGGCGATGGATTGGGCAAGGGCGTTGAGCGCGGTGCGGACGGCGCCTGTCATCTCCTTGTCGCCGCCGGGGTTCATCATCGCATAAGAGACGCGGCTCATCAGATCCTCGCCAAAGCGGATCTGCGGGTTCATCACGCCGGAGGAGGCGATGACGTTGCCGTTTCGCAGGTCGCACAAGTGGGCGGCGATCGTGGTCGAGCCGAGGTCGATGGCGAGGCCGTAGATGCGGCCTTCATAGAATCCCGGAAAAACGTCGAGGATACGGTGAGTATCGTCCCGATGGCCCTTGTGCAGTGCAATGGTGATTTTCCACTCACCCTTGCGCAGCGCCTTTTGCAGCCGGTGCAGGATGTTCATCGGTGCGGTGACGCCATCGATCTGCCATTGCTCGCGCAAGGCATCCTTCAGCCGCTCGAAATCGCCCGAGGGCTCGTGCATATCCGGCTCGAGCACTTCGACGTAGTAGAGGTGGGTGGCCGGAGCCATGATGATGTCGCGCACGGTGGCGGCCTTGCGGACGACCTGCCGGTGCACTTGGCTTTCGGGGGGGACGTCGATCACCACATCGCCCTGAACCGTAGCCTGACAACCGAGACGGCGGCCCTTGGGCAGGCCGCGGATACGGTCGTAGCGGTCTTCGACAGAATTCCATTCGCTGAGCGCATCGTCGGCGACTGTGACCCCATGCTTGGAAAACTCGCCATAGGACGGCGTGATCTGGCATTTCGAGCAGATGCCGCGTCCGCCGCAGACGGAATCAAGATCGACACCTAGCTGCCGCGCAGCGGTCAGGATCGGCGTTCCGACGGGAAAATGCCCCCGCTTTCCAGAGGGGGTGAAAATCACGAGAGGATCGGTGCTCATAGGCGGCCTGCTTGTTGTAACGAGATCAGAATACTAGGCGAGGTGGCCCATGGAGGCGGCTTTGCGTCACTTGGTGCGCTGGTTCCGGCTTCTCGCGCTATAGCTGGGCCACCCACGCCCGCGCAAGGGCTAGGCCGGCGGCGTCAGACGCGGGGGCATGGCGGGCAGCGAGGCTCTCGAACTCATCGAGCCAGCCGGAATGGCGCGCCTCGACCTCTTTGGGGAAGCGGCGGTTCCAGGCGGCGGCGACAGCGCGGCTGACCTCGAAATGGAACTGCATCCCCCAAGAGCGGCGTCCCACGCGAAAGGCTTGGTTTTCGGCGGCGATATTCGCGGCGAGGCGGGTGGCGCCTTGCGGCAGGTCGTAGTGGTCTGAGTGCCACTCGAACGAGGGGAAGGCGTGGGGCACAGCGCCGAGCACCGGATCGCTCGCGGCGGCTTCAGTCACTTCAATGGTTTGCCAACCGAACTCGCGCGAGGTTCCGACATGGTTGGCGGCCCCCCAGGCGCGGGCCAGGAGCTGGGCGCCAAGGCAGATGCCAAGGACCGAACGGCCCGCCTCGTCAAAGGCGCGCATCTCGCGGGCGAGGGTGGGAAGATAGGGGTGAAGCGCATCGTCCACGGCGCTCTGCTCTCCGCCAAAGACCACGAGGCCGACATAGTCGCCTTTGGGATCGGGCAGGATACCGTCGAGATAAGGGCGGAAGACCTCGATCATCACGCCAGCCTCGGCCAAGGCCACGCCGACCTGACCCAGATGGCTGATTTTCGTATTCTCGACGATGGCGACGCGCATTTCTGACCCCTCGTATTGTTGCGGTGGAATATGCCGCGTCAAATTGCCTATGCAAGCGGGTATGGGCACTTCTTGCTTGCGCACACGCCGGACCCGTGAAATGGGGAAGCGCCAAACGAAGCTATCCACGGAGATACCTGATGGAGATTCGCGAGGCTCTCACCTTTGACGACGTTCTACTTGTGCCGGCGGCCTCGTCGGTGCTGCCTTCGACGGCAGATACGCGCACGCGCGTGACCCGTTCGATCGGGATGAATATCCCGCTTTTGTCCTCGGCGATGGACACAGTGACCGAAGCCAGAATGGCGATTGCCATGGCGCAGGTCGGCGGGATCGGGGTGATCCACCGCAATCTCGATACCGACAAGCAGGCGGACGAAGTTCGGCGGGTGAAGCGTTTCGTTTCGGGGACCGTCTATAACCCGATTACCCTGCGTCCGAACCAAACGCTCAAAGACGCAAAGGATCTCATGAGCCTTTACAACATCACCGGTTTTCCGGTGGTGAGCGAAGACGGCAAGGTTGTGGGCATTGTCACCAACCGCGATATGCGCTTCGCCCAGTCGGACGACACTCCGGTGAGCGTCATGATGTCGAGCGAAAACCTGGCCATGCTGGCCGAGCCTGCAGATCTGGATGAGGCACGGAGCCTGATGCAGGCGCGGCGGATCGAGAAGCTTTTGATCCATGATGGCAAAGGCAAGCTCACGGGCCTTCTGACGCTTAAGGACAGCGAGCAGGCCGTGCTGAACCCAGTGGCCTGCAAGGATGGCCTTGGCCGCCTGCGTGTGGCCGCCGCCTCGACTGTGGGCGATGCGGGCTTCGAGCGCAGCCAAGCGCTGATCGACGCGGGCGTGGATATCGTCGTGATCGACACGGCGCATGGGCATTCCGAGGGCGTGGCCAAGGCCGTTGAGCGCGTAAAGGCGCTGTCAAACGAGGTTCAAGTCATTGCGGGCAACGTCGCAACCGCCGAGGCCACCCGTGCACTCATTGGCGCGGGCGCGGATGCCGTGAAGGTCGGCATCGGGCCGGGCTCGATCTGCACCACGCGGATGGTCGCCGGTGTCGGCGTGCCGCAACTGACCGCGATCATGGATTGCGCCTCTGGCGCGGGCGATGTGCCGGTGATCGCTGACGGCGGCATCAAGTTCTCGGGCGATTTCGCCAAGGCGATTGCCGCGGGCGCCTCTTGCGCCATGGTCGGCTCGATGATCGCGGGCACCGATGAAAGCCCCGGCGAGGTGATCCTCTATCAGGGCCGCTCGTTCAAAGCCTACCGCGGCATGGGCAGCCTTGGCGCCATGGCGCGCGGCTCGGCCGACCGCTATTTCCAGAAGGATGCAGCCTCGGACAAGCTCGTGCCGGAAGGCATCGAGGGACAGGTGCCCTATAAGGGCTCGGTCTCGGCGGTCATCCACCAGATGGTCGGCGGCCTGCGGGCGGCGATGGGCTATACCGGCAATGCCACGGTCGATGAGATGCGCAAGAACTGCCGTTTTGTGAAAATCACCGGTGCGGGGCTGAAGGAAAGCCACGTCCATGACGTGCAGATCACCCGCGAAAGCCCGAACTACAGGATCGGCTGATGAAGGCGCTTGTCACCGGCGCAGGGTCGAAAGGCGGGATTGGCATGGCCATCGCGCGTGCGCTC
>JBFEXG010000308.1:0-2896 GCA_041546005.1 Paracoccaceae bacterium | reverse complement strand
GCCATCCAGGCCCGCATATCGCCCACGCCGATACGGGAAATCGCGCCAATCCCCTGAGCCTCGCCGAAATGGCCCTGCATGAAGGCGAGAAACCCCAAGACATCGGCGCGATAGGCTTTGATCGTGTTGTCGGCCACCGCGTCAAGTGCGCGGGCGTGGTCGAGCCAGCGATCCAGAGCGTCGGTCAGGCCCGCGGAGATCACGGGCTCAGGACAGCCAACGCCGCATGATGCGTTCAAACACACCTGCGAGGAAGGCCAAAAGGTCGGTGCCCTGCTGGGCCGAGAACTGGTGAGGATCTTCTGCGCCCATGACCAACATTCCCGGCAGGCGCCCGGTGCCCAGATCGAGAAGAAGGCAGGCCTCCGAACGGATATACTCCGCCTTGTCGCCGTAGACGGAGGCAGTCTCGGGTTGAACCTGACGAAGTGTGACCTGGCGCATGTGCTGGTTGCGACCTTGGGTCAGATAGTCAGAGATAAAGCCCGGTGCGGCGACGGATAGCACTTCGCCAACCTTGGCAAGCGCAGGATCGGGGGTAGAGATTTCCGACTCCAGCACCAAACGCATCACATCAACACGCAGGATTTCGGCCACCTCGGCCCCGAGGTCGTGCAGAAACTCCTCGAATTTGGTCGCATCCATAAGCTTGAGAACGGCGCGGTGGATCTGGTTGGTGCCTGCGAGGTTCTCGTAGGCGGCGGCGATCACTGAACGGTGCGTATCCTCAAGCCGGTCAAGACGGGCCTCAAGCCGCTCCATTGCGATGCCGCGCAGATCGACCACGTTATTACCCATCGACCGCTCATTTGCAGCGACCAGCGCGCGCATGATATCGGCATCTTCCAAAAGCGCATTTGGGTCGGCGATGATCTTCTCGCGAACCGATGGTTCGATCAGGGGGGTGCTGCTCATTTAGTATCTCGTGCCTGCTTTTTCCGGCACACTAGCATCAAGCGTGCCGGATTTCTTCTTTTTTGTTGCCGCGCGCGAACAGAGAGCCGCGCACAGGTTTGCAGGCAATATCTTGTGATCAGAGGATCTTGATCTTGGCCTTCTCGATATCGGCGAGGAAGCCGGCCAGGCCCTTGTCGGTCAGAACATGGTTGGCCATCGCCTTGATGACGCTCGCCGGTGCGGTCGCCACATCGGCGCCGATCTTGGCGCATTCCGACATATGGTTGACCGAGCGGATCGAGGCGGCAAGGATCTGGGTCTTGAAGCCGTAGTTGTCATAGATCTGGCGGATATCGGCGATCAGATCGAGGCCATCGAGGTTGATGTCGTCGAGGCGGCCAACGAAGGGGCTGATGAAGGTCGCGCCCGCCTTGGCGGCAAGAAGCGCCTGATTGGCCGAGAAGCAGAGGGTCACGTTGACCATATTGCCCTCGTCCGAGAGCACCTTGCAGGCCTTGAGGCCGTCCCACGTCAGCGGCACTTTGACCGCGATGTTCGGCGCGATCTTGGCGAGCTTGCGGCCCTCGGCGATCATCTCGTCGGCCTTGAGGGCTGTGACCTCGGCGGAAACCGGGCCCGAGACGATCGAGCAGATTTCCTTGGTCACCTCGAGAATGTCGCGGCCCGACTTGGCGATAAGCGAGGGGTTGGTGGTCACGCCATCAACCATGCCCAGCTCGTTCAGTTCCTTGATCTGGTCAATCTCGGCGGTATCGACGAAGAATTTCATTGCACGCTCCTAGAGTCGGGTTGGCAGGGGTCGGGCCAGCGTTTACCTCAAGGGAAGAGAAGCGGGAACCCGCAAAACGCGAGGCACGATGTCGGCCGATTTTTTCCATGAAGGCGAGCTTGTGGGGGTCTTGACGACCCAGCCGCTCGATCGCCTTCTGGATTACAAGGCGCCCGAGGGTGGCTGCTGGCTTGGCGCCTTTGTCGAGGTGCCGCTGGGCCCACGCAAGGTGCTTGGCGTGATCTGGGGGCCGGGGCAGGGCAACTTTGATCCCTCCAAAATCCGGTCGGTGAACCGCGTGCTCGAGGCCGCGCCGATGCGCGAGGAGATGCGCAATTTTCTGGGACGTGTGGCCGATTACACCCTGACGCCGATGCCCGCCATGCTGCGCCTTGCGACCCGCGCGCCGGGCTTGGGAGATGCGCCTTCCATGCGGAAGGTCTACCGATTGGGGGAAATAGAGCCTGATCGTATGACAGACGCGCGGGCGCGGGTTCTTGAGGTCTTGCGCGATTATGGTGGGCTTTCGTTCACCCTTGGCGAATTGGCGGAAATGGCGGGTGTCGGCTCTTCGGTGGTCAAGGGCCTTGTCGCGCAAGGTGCGGTGCGCGAGGAAGATACCCCCCGCGATACACCCTATCCCGCGCTTGATCCCGATTTGGGAAGCAAGGCACTTACGGAGGATCAAGCCGCCTCGGCCGAGATTCTGCGCGAGGGCGTGCGATCCGGTCGCTATGGGACAACGCTTCTTCAGGGCGTGACCGGTTCGGGCAAGACGGAAGTCTATCTAGAGGCTGTGGCCGAGTGTCTCCGCCAAGGGCGCCAGGCGCTGGTCCTTCTGCCGGAAATCGCCCTGACCAATGAGTTCATCAACCGTGTCGAGGCGCGTTTCGGGATGCCGCCCGCCGAATGGCATTCCGGCGTGACCATGACCGAGCGCCGCCGCTGTTGGCGGATGGTGGGGCAGGGGGCGGCGCAGTTGGTCGTGGGTGCCCGCTCGGCGCTCTACCTGCCGTTCCGCGATCTGGGGCTGATCGTCGTCGATGAAGAGCACGACACCTCCTACAAGCAGGAAGATGGCGTTGTGTATAACGCCCGCGACATGGCAGTGCTGCGGGCCTCCTTGAACGAGGCTCAGGTGGTCTTGGCCTCGGCCACGCCAAGCCTTGAGAGCTGGGCCAATGTCGAGGCGGGCAAATACCGCAAGCT
>JBFEXG010000275.1:0-3307 GCA_041546005.1 Paracoccaceae bacterium | reverse complement strand
GCCGCCTACGCCGTTAGCGCAAGCTGCAAGAAGGGATGTGGCGCCAAGGCCAAGGGCAAAATTCCGACGGGTGGTCTGGGTCATGGTGTCCTCTCGATGCCTCTGGACGGTCTTCTGCCGTCTGATTTCAGAAAACTATATGACGTATCCACGGGCCTGTCACCCGCCAGATGATGCGCCACCGGCTTGCGGCGAGGTTTAGCCGTTCAGGATCTTTGCCGCCGCAGGGGCGAAATAGGTCAGGATCCCGTCGCAGCCCGCCCGTTTGAAGCACAAAAGGCTCTCGAGCATGACCTTTTCCTGATCGAGCCAGCCGTTCTGAGCCGCCGCCATCAACATCGCGTATTCACCCGAGACCTGATAGGCGAAGGTCGGCACGCCGAACTCGTCTTTCACGCGGCGGCAAATGTCGAGATAGGGCATCCCCGGCTTGACCATGATCATGTCGGCCCCTTCAGAAAGGTCGCGCTGGACAAGGCGCATGGCCTCGTCGGAATTGGCCGGGTCCATCTGATAGGTCTTCTTGTCGCCCTTCAAAGCGCCCGAGGCGCCAACGGCGTCGCGGAAGGGGCCATAGAATCCAGAGGCATATTTCGCGGTGTAGGAAAGGATCGCAACATCCTGATATCCTGCACTTTCCAGCGCCGCTCGGATCGCACCGATCCGGCCGTCCATCATGTCTGAGGGGCCAAGGATATCGGCCCCGGCCTCGGCCTGCGCCAGCGCCATCTTGACCAGCGCCTCGACGGTGCGGTCGTTAACGATCACGCCGTCCTCGACATAGCCGTCGTGGCCGTTGATGTTGTAGGGGTCGAGCGCGATATCGGTCATGATCGCGATCTCGGGGGCGGCGTCCTTGATCGCCCGGATCGCGGTATTGGTCAGATTGTTCGGGTTCCACGCCTCGGCGCAGTCCTCGGTCCGATGCTCCATCGCGGTGTAGGGAAAAAGGCAGATCGCCGGAATGCCCAGATCTCGGGCCTCGACGGCGGCTTTTACCACGCGGTCGATCGTCTTGCGGGTCACACCCGGCATCGAGGGGATCGCCGTCTCCTCGTCCTTGCCGGCCATCAAGAACACCGGCCAGATGAAATCCGACGGCGCAAGGCTCGTCTCCCGCACCATGGAGCGCAGGGCAGGGCTCTTGCGCAGTCGGCGCAGGCGGGCGGCGGGGAAAGGGGCGAGGGTGCGGGTCATGGTCGGGCCTTTCTGATCTCAGATCAGGAGGTGCCACGGAATTGCGCGCATCACAAGTCTGGGCAACGCCGCAGGAGGGCGCTAGGCTCGCCAAAACCTTTGCAACCGCAGGCCCCGAATTGAGCTGGACCCAGACTATCTTTGAAGTGATCGATATGCGGTCCTTCTCCAACCTGTGGTATTGGATCGCCCTTGCCGTGGCTTGGTCGACGGCGAGCCATTGGGTGCTCGGCGTGCCCTATGACATGATCCAGCGGGCGCAACGGCAAGGCGGTCAGGTCCAGCACGATCTCGAAGAGCTAGTCCGCATCAATATTGGCCGGCTCCTTTATATCGCGCGGATCACCGGCCTCTGGGCGCTTGGCTTTGTCTCGGCGGCGCTGACGGCTCTTGGAACCTTGGCGTTCTACTACGAGGTCGAGTTTGCCCAGGCCGTCTTTCTGTTGGCCTTGCCGATGTCGATCGTGGCCGCTCTCAGCTTGTCGACCGCGCGGCTCATTGATCAGACGCAGCCCAGAGGCCACGACCTGCACAAGCGCCTCTATCGCCAGCGGCTTTACACCCAGATCATCGGCATGATCTCGATCTTCGTCACCTCCATGTATGGGATGTGGCAGAATATGGCTTCGACGCCCGGTTTCTAGGCAGTTGACACCGCGCCAGCGGCGGTTAGGTGAGGGCGCATGAGCGAGACCCAGTTCATCACCGTCGGCGGCGCGCCGGAAGGCTATGATGCCCGCCTGATCCTGAAGGAGATTGAAAGCTCCAACGGGCCGGTGATTCATGTCGCGCGCGATGACAAACGGCTGGCAGCGATGCAAGCGGCCTTGGCGTTTTTCGCGCCCACCATGCCGGTGATCGATTTTCCGGCTTGGGACTGTTTGCCCTACGACCGGGTTTCTCCACATTCGGACATTTCGGCAATGCGGATGGCAACGCTGGCCGGCCTTGCCCACGGGATGCCGCCGAAGTTTGTTCTTCTGACCACGATCAACGCGGTCACCCAAAAGGTTCCGGCCCGCGGGGTTTTGAAAGATGCGGCGTTTTCGGCGCGGGTCGGAAACCGGATCAATGAAGCCGCGCTGCGTGATTTCCTCGTTCGAATGGGCTTTACCATGGCGCCAACGGTCGTTGAACCGGGCGACTATGCGATCCGCGGCGGGATCATCGACATCTTCCCGCCGGGCGAGGGCGGGCCGGTGCGGCTCGATCTCTTTGGCGATGTGCTCGACGGCGCGCGGCGGTTTGACCCAGAAACGCAGCGGACGACCGAGAAACTGGATGTGGTTGAACTCGCGCCAGTGAGCGAGGTGATCCTCGACGAGCCCTCGATCACCCGTTTCCGCCAGAACTATCGCATCGAGTTTGGCGCGGCTGGCACCGACGATCCGCTCTATGAGGCGGTGAGCGCAGGGCGCAAGCACGCGGGCATGGAGCATTGGCTTGGTTTCTTCCACGACAGGTTGGAAACCCTGTTCGACTATCTGCCGAAGGCCACTGTGACGCTTGACGATCAGGTCACACCCACGCGCATCGCTCGGTGGGCTTCTGTGGCCGATCAATACGACACACGGATGTTTGCCCTGAAGCAAAAGTCGCGGGTCGATTCGGTCTACAAGCCCGCGCCGCCCGCGAGCCTTTATCTCGACGAGGCGGGCTGGGACGCCGCGATTGCTGGCCGCCGCGTCATGCAGTTTGGCGCGCTCAAGCAGGCCTCTGGCCCCGGCGTGATCGACGCGGGCGGGCGGATCGGGCGGGATTTCGCCCCCGAGCGGCAGCAGGAGCAGATCAACCTCTTTGCCGCCCTGGTCCAGCATATCCGCGCCCGCGAGGCTGATGGCCCTGTGGTCATCGCCTCCTATTCCGAGGGCGCGCGCGAGCGGCTTTCGGGCCTCTTGGAAGACGAGGGCATCGGCGAGACCATCGAGATCACCGATTTCTCGCGGGTGGGCAAGCGGGGGGTTCACCTCGCCGTCTGGCCGCTCGAGGACGGGTTCGAGGCGCCGGGCCTGACGGTCATTTCCGAGCAGGACGTTCTGGGCGACCGCCTCATCCGCCAGACCAAGAGAAAGCGCCGCGCCGAGAATTTCCTCACCGAAGCGCAGGGGCT
>JBFEXG010000266.1:0-3482 GCA_041546005.1 Paracoccaceae bacterium | reverse complement strand
TCGGCGCAAAGTTCGCGGCAGATCGAGGTGATCGTGCGCTGCATCTTTGCGTCGCGCGAGTCGATGAAGGGCATATATTCGGGCGAGGAATGCGCCTCGCTGCGAAAAGCGAACCAGACAGCCATTGTCCGACGGTTGAGGACCGCCGGATCGAAATCGGCATCGATGATCGCTCTAAGGCGCGCCTCGGGCAGCCCACCCGCGCGCTCCATCGCGGCGCTCCAGTGGCGCGTGTAATCTTCAGAAAATTGTTCAGCTACGGCCAATAGTAGGTTGTTCTTGCTGGAGAAATGAAGATTCACCATGCCGCGAGAAAGACCGGCCTTTTCAAGAATCCGGCTGATCGAAACTGCGGCGAGCCCATGTTCGGCAATAGCATCTGCCGTGGCCTCGATCAGGGCCCGTCGGTGGCGCTCCTTGGTCTGTTCTCGCGCAGATTTGGTTTCTGGCATGGTCTGGTTTCCGGCTGTCTGACGCAAAGCATTGTCAGGCTTGTGGCATAAAATAAAGCCGATTGACAATGAATGAACGTTCATTCATCTTGTGCGAAATTGATCAAATCAGCGAGTCCGCCATGAGCACCCTGTCCAACGATTTTGAAAAGTTCCGTCAGTGGAGCCGGGAACATATCCTGCACCCTTGGGAGGGCATGGCTGACCGAGGCGAGGGCGACCGCACCTTCAGCGAGACCGGCTCGGGCATCTATGTGCGCGACGAGCATGGCCGCAAGATGATCGATGGCCCCGGCGGGATGTGGTGTGTTCAGATCGGTTATGGCCGCAAAGAGATGGCCGAGGCGGTCGCTGATCAGATCATGGCGATGCCCTATTTCAATCCCTTCGCCTTGGGCAACTCGACCACAGCCAAGCTGGCGGCCAAGATTGCCGAAAAGACACCGGGCGATCTCAACACCATCTTCTTTACCACGGGCGGCTCGACCGCAGTCGATAGCGCCATCCGTTTCCTGCACTTCCGCAACAACGTTTTGGGCAAGCGGGAAAAGAAGATCGTGATCTCGCGCGAGAACGCCTATCACGGCTCGAGCTATCTTTCGGCCACAATGAGCGGGAAGGGCCGTGACAAGAGCTGGTTCGACCACGCCAAAGAGCTTGTTCACTTCCTGCCAGACGTGAACCCCTATCGTCGCCCCGACGACCAGAGCCTCGAGGCTTTCCTTGACGAGAAGGTGGCTGACCTCGAAAACGCGATTCTAAAGCTGGGCTCCGACCGCGTGGCCGCCTTCATCGCCGAGCCGATCCTCGCTTCTGGCGGGGTCATCGTGCCGCCAAAGGGCTATCACAAGCGCTGCCTCGAGGTGTGCCGCAAGTATGACGTGCTTTATATCTCCGACGAGGTGGTGACCTCGTTCGGCCGTCTCGGCCACTGGTTCGCCTCGGAAGAGGTATTCGATATCGTTCCCGATATCATCACCACCGCCAAGGGCCTGACCTCGGGCTATATCCCGATGGGCGCCTGCATCATTTCGGATCGTCTGATCGAAGAAATCTCGGGCGGGGATGCGAAAGGGGCGACCTTCTCTAATGGCTATACCTATTCCGGGCATCCTGTGGCCGCCGCTGCGGCGCTTCGGAATATGCAGATCATCGAGGAAGAGGGCATCCTCGAACACGTCCGAGAAATGACCCCGCATTTTCAGGAGCGTCTGCACGCACTGGGGGATCTGCCGATCGTTGGCGATGTGCGTGGCATGGGCCTGATGGGCTGTGTCGAGTGCGTTGCTGATCGCGAAAGCAAGAACCCGCTGGCGCTTGATTATGAGGTCGGCAACCGGATCGACGCCCACTGTCAGGAGATGGGCCTCATGCTCCGGCCGATCATCAATATGTGCGTCTTCTCTCCGCCCTTGGTGATCAAGCGCGACGAGATCGACCGGATGTTCGATATTCTGGAGAAGGGCATCAAGATGGCGACCGACGACCTCGCCCGCGACGGTCTCTGGGCCGCCTAGTCGGGGATCGCGCCGGCCCATTTCGGCAACAGAAGCCTAAGGTGGGCCATCGCCATGGATCGGGCATCGGTGCGGCTGAGGGATTTGGCCGAGATATGCATCTGAAGCCATAGCCCATCGGTCATCGCATCAATGGAATGCGCCAGAAGGGCGGGATCGCAGGTCTCGCTCTTGTTCATTTCGCAAAAAGCGCGGCAGGCGGCGATCATCGCCTCGTAGCGCTGGATTTCGCTTTCGGCGCAGATTGCGTTGTAAAGCGGCTGGGCTGCGGCCTCGCCCCAGAAGGCAAACCAAAGCGCGAGCTTTTTCCGGCTGCAAATCGCGGCGGCAAAGTCGGAGCGGATGAGTTTCACGATCCGCTGCAAAGGGTCGGGTTCATCTAGCGCCGCCTGCCATCCCTGCTGGTATTCGTCGATCAGGCGGCGCAGCGTTTCCGCCAAAAGTCCTTCTTTCGATTTGAAGTGAAAGATCAAGACGCCTTGGCTGACCTCGGCCAGCGCCGCGACATTGGCTAGGGTCGTTCCCGATATCCCATGTTGCGATACCGCCTCGACAACGGCCTCGACGATCCGGGCCTGAGTCCGGGCGCTTGTGCGGGATAGCGATCTGTCGGTCTGAGCCTGTGCCATGTCAATTGCATAGGAGGGGGCGGGCCGGATGAAAAGAAAAATCTGAGCAATCGCTCGAAAAATTTTGACTGAGCGCTCAGTTTAAAATAGCGTCGCCCTACGGGAATCGAAGGATCAAACATGAAGTATGACGCCATTATCGTGGGTGCCGGGCACAACGGCCTGACAACGGCGGGGTTTCTGGCGCGGGCCGGCCTCAAGACCCTCGTCATCGAGAAGAACGATTATGTCGGCGGCGCGGCTGTCAGCCGCGAATTGCAACCCAGCTGGACCTATTCCAACTGTTCCTATGTCTGCTCGCTCTTGCGGCCCGAGATCATCCGCGCGCTCGAGTTGCCCAAGTATGGCCTTCAGGTAATCCCCTATGAGAGCGGGGCGACCTTTGATTCCAAGGGCAACTACTTCAATTATTCCTCTGATCACGATGCCCTGCGCCGCGAGCTCATCCGCAACAATCCCGAAGATGCCGACGGCTATGAGCGCTATTCGCGGGCCGTGATGCGCCAATGCAAGTTCATCAAGCCCCTCTTGATGCGGACCGCGCCCGACCCGACCTCGTTCCAGCCGCGCGACATCTCGGAGCTTCTCTACATCGGTAAGCGCTTCTACGATCTGGGCGAGCGCGAGATGGCCGAAACGGTCCGCTTCTGGACCATGTCGATTGCCGAATTCCTCGATCAATACATCAAGTCCGATCTCGTGAAGGTCCATCTTGCGGGCTCGGGCATCATTGGCACCGGCCTTGGCCCCTATTCCCCAGGGACGGCCTATGTTCTTCTCCATCACTATATGGGTGAGGTCGATGGCTCGATCGGCGCTTGGGGCTTCTCGCGCGGCGGGATGGGCTCGATCACCAAGGCGATGGCGCTCAGTTTTCAGGACGC
>JBFEXG010000358.1:0-2155 GCA_041546005.1 Paracoccaceae bacterium | reverse complement strand
ACCTCTACAAACCCTTTTCAGCGGAGAAGCAGGCCGCCTATGAGGAGTGGCTGATTGACCGCTATGGCGCCGATATGGCCTCGGCCATTCGCACCTCGAAGGCGCATCTGAAAGGCGCGCCCAAGGGGTTGGACGCGAGGATCGCGGCGAAGATGGCCGAGCTGAAAGAGATCGACGACGATCTCGTTGCGGCCTTTCAGGACGGCCGCGCCGAGGTCGCGCCGCTTTTCGAGCGCCACCGCGCATGGGTCGCGTCGATGTGGGGCAAGCCATGCCCGCCCGCGGCCTATGCGGGGCTGGCGGAGCTTTACGCCTCCCACCCCGATTTCGTCGCCCGCGTCGAGGCACTGGCGCCGAGGTTCAGCGGCTGGCTCCTCGCAGGCATGAAGGCCCATGCCGCGACGCTGGTGGCCTAGCCGACCGCTTTTTCAAAGGCTGAGCGGAAGATCGCGGCAAGGCTCGCGAGCGAGGCTTCCGAGCCGCCCATCCGCAGCTTGTCGCCACCGAACTTGCCGACCATCGAAATCGGAACGCCTGCCGCCGCCGCCGCCGCCATCAGGGCTTCGGCCTTGTCGAAAGAGGTGGCGATCAGATAGCGCGCCTGATCCTCGCCAAAGAGGGTGGCCGTGTCGGCGGCGTCGAGGGCAACGCCCACGCCTGCCGCTTCGGCCATCTCGAAAGCGGC
Organism: Paracoccaceae bacterium; assembly: GCA_041546005.1. Classification (GTDB taxonomy): domain Bacteria; phylum Pseudomonadota; class Alphaproteobacteria; order Rhodobacterales; family Rhodobacteraceae; genus RFZI01. The sequence goes on along the minus strand of JBFEXG010000358.1, from coordinate 1,470 downwards.
GAGCGCAAGGCCGCCGTCCGACAGGTCGGTGCAGGCGGTGATCATCGCGTGGTTGGCGCGGATGAACTCGCCGTTGCGGCGCTCGGCGGCCAGATCGACGACCGGCGCATCGCCCTCGGCGCGGCCGAAGGCTTCGGCCAGAAGGGCGGACTGGCCGAGGTGGCCAGCGGTCTCGCCCACGAGCAGGGCCACATGGCCTTCGCGGGCCACGCCTGCAATCATCTCATCGGGCGAGGAAATCAAACCCACGGCGCAGATGGTCGGCGTCGGCAGGATGCCCACGCCATCGGTCTCGTTATAGAGCGAGACGTTGCCCGACACGATCGGCGTATCGAGGGCAATACACGCCTCGCCGATACCTTTGATGGCGCCCACGAACTGGCCCATGATCTCGGGCTTTTCGGGATTGCCGAAGTTGAGGTTGTCGGTGGTGGCAAGGGGGCGCGCACCGACGGCGGTCAGGTTGCGATAGGCCTCGGCCACCGCCTGCTTGCCGCCCTCAACCGGGTTGGCTTTGACGTAACGCGGGGTCACGTCCGAGGTGAAGGCAATCGACTTCTGGGTGCCGTGCACACGCACGATGCCAGCGCCAAGGCCGGGGGTGCGGGCGGTGTCGCCCATCACTTGGGTGTCATACTGCTGATAAACCCACTGTTTGGCGGCATAGTTGGGCGAAGAGATCAGCGCCATCAGCCCTTCGATGGGGTCGATAGATGGTGCGTCGGTAAGGGCGGTCGCCGCTTTGGTCGGAACCCAGGGGCGATCATACTCGGGCGCTTCGGACGACAGCTTCGAAAGCGGCAGGTCGGCCTTCACCTCGTTGCCATGAACGATCAGGAAGCGATCCTCGGGGATCGTCTCGCCGACGATGGCGAAATCGAGATCCCATTTCTCGAAGACCGCACGGGCCTCGGCCTCTTTCTCGGGGCGCAGCACCATGAGCATCCGCTCCTGGCTTTCCGAGAGCATCATCTCATAGGCGGTCATGTTGGCTTCGCGCTGCGGCACGGCGTCGAGGTTGAGCTGGATGCCCAGATCGCCCTTATCGCCCATCTCGACCGCCGAACAGGTTAGACCCGCGGCGCCCATATCCTGAATGGAGATCACGGCACCGGTCTGCATCAGCTCGAGGCAGGCTTCCATCAGGCGCTTTTCGGTGAACGGGTCGCCCACTTGCACGGTCGGGCGTTTCTCCTCGATCGTGTCGTCGAACTCGGCCGAGGCCATGGTCGCGCCGCCGACGCCATCGCGGCCGGTCTTGGCGCCGAGGTAGACCACGGGCATTCCCACGCCCGAAGCGGCGGAGTAGAAGATCTTGTCGGCATCGGCGAGGCCAGCGGCGAAGGCGTTGACGAGACAGTTGCCGTTATAGGCCTTGTCGAAGCGGACCTCGCCGCCCACGGTCGGCACGCCGAAACAGTTGCCATAGCCGCCGATCCCCTCGACGACACCGGCCACAAGGCGTTTGGT
>JBFEXG010000072.1:0-9822 GCA_041546005.1 Paracoccaceae bacterium | reverse complement strand
CTCGGGCCGCGCCTATCCGGCAACCGGCCCGGCCCAGCTTCAGCTGATCTACGACAACGAGATCGACCTCGCGATTTCCTTCAGCCCGGGAGAAGCAACCGCCGCGATTGCTAACGGCCTGTTGCCTGATACGGTCCGCACCTCGGTTCTCAACAAGGGCACCATCGGCAATGCTTCTTTCGTTGCCATTCCCTACAATGCGACAGCCGCCGCTGGCGCGATGGTTGTCGCCGATTTCCTGCTCTCGCCCGAGGCCCAGCTGCGCGCGCAAGATCCGGCGATCCTCGGTTATGGCACCGTCCTTGATATGGCCAAGCTGCCCGAAGCCGTTCGCGCAGCCTTTGACGCGCTTGATCTTGGCATAGCCACTCTTAGTCCCGCCGAACTTGGCCCCGCCCTGCCCGAGCCGCACCCCGCCTGGATGACCCGCATCGCCGAAGACTGGCAGCGGCGCTATGGCGCCGGGCTTTAGCGCGGCTTGACAGGGCGCGAAAGGCGCGAGGAGAGTGCCGGCATGAACCTCGCCCCCTCCCGCGTTATTCTATGGCTCACGATCCTCGTTCTCGGAGGTCCGGTTCTGGCGGGCCTTGCGGGGGTTGTATCCGGCGCTTTTGGCTATGTGCCAGGACTGCAAAGCGCGATACCAATTGGGAAGGTCTGGGCGTTGGTCTTGGGCTGGCCCGGCATCGGCCGCTCGGTGGGGATCTCGTTTTGGACAGGCCTTCTCGCCGCCGGCTTGTCGCTCGCCGCCGCGACGCTGATCATGGCCGGATGGTCGGGCACACGGGCGTTTGGCCGCCTGCGCGCATGGCTTGCGCCCTTTCTTGCGATCCCCCATGCCGCGACAGCCTTTGGCATCGCCTTCCTGATCGCCCCTTCCGGTTGGATCGTGCGGGCGATCTCGCCTTGGGCAACGGGGTGGGACAGGCCGCCTGACATCCTGATCCTCGGTGATCCGCTCGGCTTGGCGCTGGTTCTTGGTCTTGTGGTAAAAGAGCTGCCGTTTCTTCTTCTGATGATGATCGCCGCCCTGCCACAGGCCGCGCCCGCGCCGCGGCTCTCGGTGATGGCCACGCTAGGCTATGGCCGCGTGCGGGGCTGGCTGGTCGCCGTTTTCCCCGCGGTCTACAGGCAGGTTCGGCTGCCGGTTTATGTTGTCCTCGCCTATTCCATGTCGGCGGTCGATACAGCGCTGATCCTCGGCCCGACCACCCCGCCGCCGCTGGCTATCGTCATCCTGCGTTGGGCCGCAGACCCAGACCTTGCGCAAAGGGCGCTCGCCTCGGCCGGGGCGCTCGTGCAGCTCGGGCTTGTTCTGGCGGGGCTCGCCTTCTGGCGCCTTGGCGAACTGGCGGCCGCTGCGCTTGGCCATAGGATCGCCCAAACTGGCGCACGGGGGGCCGGCCGATCTGCCGAGGCTGCTGGCGTAGCGGTCGCGGCGATAGGGGGCAAACTGCTCATGGCCGGAATTGCTATCCTCGCCCTCTGGTCTGTTGCGGGCCAGTGGCCCTTTCCCTATTTCCTTCCCGCATCCCTATCCGCCCGAACATGGGCGGCGCATGGCAGCGGGATAGCGGCGGTGGGCATCTCGACCATCGCCCTTGCGCTTGGTGTCACCGCCGCTGCCCTCGTTCTGGCCTTGGGCAGCCTTGAAGCTCGGCCGCCGCGCCACCTGCTTGCGGCTCTGATCTATCTCCCGCTCCTCGTGCCGCAGGTCGTGTTTTTGCCCGGCCTTCAGGTGGCGTTTCTGTCGGTCGGGTTGAACGCTGGCCCTTGGCCCGTCAGCCTCTCGCATCTGGTTTTCGTTCTGCCCTATCTCCTCCTGATCCTCGCTGATCCCTATCACGCCCTCGATCCCCGCTATCGCATTGTTGCTGCGGGACTTGGCCTCTCGCCCGCACGGCAATTCTGGAGGCTGCGGCTGCCGCTCCTCTCTCTGCCCATCGCCGGGGCGGTCGCGGTCGGGATGGCAGTCTCGGTTGGGCAATTTCTGCCGACCCTGCTCTCAAGCGGTGGTCGTCTCCCAACCCTGACAACCGAGGCGCTGGCCCTAGCTGCTGGGGGCGACAGGCGGGTGATCGGCGCCTATGCTTTGGCGCAGGCGCTCGCGGCGCTTTTGCCCTTCGCGCTGGCGCTGGTTCTGCCCAGGCTCATCTGGCGCAACCGGCGGGGGATGCTCCATGGCTGAGCCATTGATCCTGCAAAATCTCCAGATTTCGGCGGCGGAAAAGCCGATTGTCTCGATCAGCCTGACCGCTGCCCCCGGCGAGGTGACTACCCTCATGGGCCCGTCTGGCTCTGGCAAATCGAGCATCCTCGCGGCGATCACCGGAACCTTGCCCGCAGGTCTGACAGCAGCCGGAGAAATCCGCGTGGGCGATCAGAACCTCGCCGCAATCCCCCCGTGGAAGCGCCGCATAGGTATCCTCTTTCAAGACGATCTTCTGTTTCCCCACCTTTCGGTCGGCGGCAATCTCGCGCTTGGCCTCGCACCGGGCGGCACCCGCGCGGAACGGCGGAGTAGGGTGGAGACCGCTCTGGCAAACGTGGGCCTTGAAGGCTTCGCCGACCGCGATCCGGCAACCCTGTCGGGTGGCCAAAAGGCGCGGGTCGCGCTGATGCGCGTCCTACTGTCCGAGCCCCGCGCTCTCCTTCTCGACGAACCCTTTGGATCACTGGACGCGGAGCTTCGGTTTCAGATCAGAACGCTCGCCTTCGACCACGCCCGCTGTAGGGGCCTGTCGACCCTTCTCGTCACCCACGACCCGCAAGACGCCGAGGCCGCGGGCGGGCCGGTGATCCGACTAGGCTAGTCGAGCGTCTGCCGATACCGCCGCAGCGCAATCAGCACAATCACCGCCATGATAATGCCGATCCGCCAGAGATCGGCGCCGATATCGGCCATCTCGGCCCCTTTCAGCATGACCTTCCGCACCAGCCGCAGGAAATGCGTGGCTGGTATCGCCGAGCCGATCGCCTGCGCCCAACCGGGCATCCCCGCGAAAGGGAACATGAAGCCCGAAAGAAGGATCGTCGGCAGAAGTGTAAAGAACGAAATCTGCATCGCCTGCATCTGGCTTCGGGCGATGGTCGAGATCAGAAAGCCGAGGGCGAGATTGACGATGATATAAAGGTTGAACCCGACAAAGAACGCCAGCGGACTCCCCAGAAACGGCACATCGAAAAGGATACGGGCGGCGGCAAGGAAGACACCGGTCTGCACATAGCCCACGAACACATAAGGTAGGATCTTGCCGAGCATGACCTCGCCCGGCCTGACGGGGGTCGAGATCAGGGTCTCCATCGTGCCGCGCTCGGTCTCTCGTACGATGGCGACGGCGGTGATCATCACCATCGTCATCGACAGGATGATCGCCAGAAGGCCGGGGACGATATTGGTCGAGGTTTGGCCTTCGGGGTTGAATTGGCGATGTACGACCACGCTGAAGGGTGGCGGTGAACTTGCCGCATAAGTCAGAGCGCCGCTCAGGGTCTCGGAAATGGCGGTGTTGACGATCCCGTTGATCGCCGCGACAGCGCCCCCCGCCGCTGCCGGATCAGAGGCATCCGCGGCAAGGAGAATCTCGGGCGAAAGGCCGCGCACAACATCGCGCTCGAAATCTGGCGGGATAACCACGACGAAACTCGCCGTGCCATCGCGTAGTGCGCGGTCGCCTTCCTCGGCGCTTGTCACGATCCCTTCAAACTCGAAATAGCCCGAGGTCTGCATCCCCATCAAGATCGCGCGGCTTGCCGGGCCTTCATCGGCCATTTCGACAAGCGTCGGCAAATGGCGGGGGTCGGAGTTGATCGCATAGCCGAACAAAAGAAGCTGCATGATCGGCACCCCGATCATCATCGCAAACGTGATGCGGTCGCGCCGCATCTGGATGAATTCCTTGACCAGAACGGCGCGGAACCGGGCGAGGGAAAAGCGCATCACGCCTGCCCCCCGTTGCCGAAATTGTCTTGTGAGTGCGCCATGAGATAGATGAACGCCTCTTCAAGCCCCGCTTCCTTGCGAATCCATTCGTGGGTCTTTTTCGCCTTCTCGCGCTCGGCCACCTTGGCAAGCGCCTCTCGGTCGATCCCCGAGACATGTAGGACAGTGCCAAACCGCGCCACCTGACCCACACCCGGATCCTTGCGAAGCGAGGCTTCAAGGTTGCCGATCTCGGGCCCTTCAACGAGCCACGTCGACAAGCCAACCATGGAGGGGATCTCGCGGGCGAGGCCGTCGATCAGCTTCTTCCCGTAGGCGATATAGGCGATGTAGTCGCACTGAACCGCCTCGTCCATGTAGTGGGTCGAAACAAGAACGGTAACGCCCTTCGCGGCGAGGCGGCGAATCTCGTCCCAGAAATCCCGGCGCGCTTTGGGGTCAACGCCGGCGGTCGGTTCATCGAGCAGCAAGACCTCCGGTTCGTGGATCATACAGGCCGCGAGCGCCAGCCGCTGTTTCCAACCGCCCGAAAGCGTTCCTGCAAGCTGCTTGGCGCGATCGGCCAGCCCAAGCTCTTCGAGCGCTTTGTTGACCCGCGCCTTGCGGTTCTTCATCCCATACATCCGCGCCACGAAATCGAGGTTTTCGCGGATCGTGAGGTCCTCATACAGCGAGAACCTCTGCGTCATGTAGCCGATGTTTTCCTTGATCCGCCCCGACTCGTGCAGGATGTCGAAGCCGAGGCAATCGCCTTCGCCGGCATCGGGCGTGAGTAGGCCACACATCATCCGGATCGTCGTCGTCTTGCCACTGCCGTTGGGGCCGAGGAAGCCATAGATCGAACCCTTGGGGACGACCATCTCAAGATTGTCGACCACCTTGCGCCCGCTAAAGCTCTTTGTGAGCCCGCGGACCGAAATCGCGTGCTCGGTCATGGCTTGGGCCAAACGCTGACGGGCTGGCCGGGCAAGAGGCCCGCCGGATCGTCAAGGAAAGCCTCGGCTCGGAACACAAGGCGGCTGCGCTCGTCGCGGCTATAGAGGATCGGCGGGGTGTATTGCGGGGTCGAGGCAAGGCGTGTGACGCGGGCGGTCAGCCCCTCGGGGCAGCCTTCGCAATCGATCTCGTACAGATCGCCCAGCGCGATTGCGGCCCGATCTTCTTCGGGGACGAAGAACAAGACCTTGATGTGATCGGGTGGCAGAAGCGACACCACCGGAACACCCGCGCCAACGACTTCTCCCTCATCAAAATAGACACGATCTATCGTGCCAGCATCGGGCGCTGTCACCTCGCGGTCGGCAAGAGCGGTCTGCGCCTCTGCGAGCTCTGCCTTGGCCGCATCAAGCGCGGCCTCGGCGGCGATTTTCTGGGCGTCGCGCGCCGGAAGCTCGGCCACGGCCAGTTGAGCGCGAAGCTGCGCGACGCGGGCATTGGCGCTGTCGAGCATCGCCTGGTCGGCATCGACCTTGGCCTGAGGCGCAAGCCCGCGCGTGAAAAGTTCAGCCGAGCGTTCGGCATTGGTGGCGGCGAGGGTCTGATCGGCCTCGGCCTGCTGGAGGCTCGCGCGGACCACGTCAATCTCGGCCCCGCGCCCGCCGGTCTGGAGGTTTTCAAGATTGGCCCCGGCAATCGCGACGCGTGCTTCGGCGGCGGCCAGCGCGTTGATCTGATGGGTGTTCTCGATGAGAAACAGCGTCTCGCCCGCTTTGATGACATCGCCCTCAGCCACCCTGACTTCGGTGAGCTTGCCCGGAGCGGCGGCAGAGAGATAGACGAAATCCCCTTCAAGATAACCGTTGTAGATCAAGGCGCTGGTCTCATCTCCGCCAGGCCAGAACGCGGCAAGGGCCGACAGGATGGAGGCAAAAAACTCACTCATGAAGAACCGTCTTTCTCGGGCGCGAGGCCCGCAAGCAAAATGGTCAGGTGGTTGTCGATCAGCCGCTCGAGCTGAAGCCCGCCTTCTGGCCTCAGATCAAAGATCTCATCCATCATGACATGCACGAGGATGGGCCCAACGACCGAGCGCACGGTCATCTCTGGATCGACCTTGCGGATGAATCCGCCTTCGATGCCTTTGGCGATTAGGGCGGTCAGGGCGGGCACGGCCTTGTCGAGCACCGCGCGGCGATACATCTGCGCGATCTCGGGCGCGGCAACCGCCTCGTGGATAATGATGCGAGGCACGGCAAGAAGGTCGGGGTCGCGCAGGCGGAATGCGAATGCCTTGAGCACTTGGGCGATCAGCGGGCGGGGATCACCGCTGAAACTCGAAAGGTGGCCGAGGGCAGTCTGGGCGATAGGCGAAATCGCCCGCTCGACCAACCCTTCAAGCACGGCGGCTTTGGAGGGAAAGTAGAGATAGACCGCCCCTTTCGACAGGCCCGCGCGGGAAGCAATTTCCTGAACAGTGGCGGCCGCATAGCCCTTCTCGACAAAGAGCGCGATGGCCGCGTCCAAGACCTCGTCGGGCCGTGCATCGGCGCGGCGGCGGAACTTGGGGGTTGGGGTTTCAGGTGTATCCATTTGCAACTAAATAACTGACCAGTCAGTTAGTTGACAAGCAGAATTCATTTGCCGCCGGATTCTGGCTCTAGGGCTTGAGGAGGCTGGTGAAGAGTTGTTCGAGATAGTGCTCGGCGCCGGGGAAGGGGTCTTGCCCGCCAAGAACGGCCCGCACCTGGGTGTCGAAATCGGCGTAGTGCTGGGTCAGCGCCCAGATGGAGAAGATCAGATGATGAGGATCGACTTCCTTGATCTTTCCCGCGGCAATCCAGTGGCGGATCACTTCAGCCTTTTCATCGACCAGCGTCTTTAGATCGCCTTTCAGCGCGTCCTCTATCCGGGGCGCGCCTTGCAGGATTTCGCCCGCGAACAGGCGGCTTTCGCGGGGGTAGTCGCGCGCCATGGCAAGCTTGCGACAGACATAGTCGAGGATTTCCGGCAGAGCCTTGCCATCGTCATTCAGCGCCCGAAGCGGATCGAGCCATGTGTCGAGCAGGCTGTTCAGAAGCTCGAGATAGATCGCCTCCTTCGAAGGGAAATAGTAGAGCAGGTTCGGCTTGGAGAGCCCCGCCGCCTCGGCGATCTGATCCAGCGTGGACCCGCGAAAGCCGAACTGCGAAAAGACTTCGAGCCCGGCCTCAAGGATGGCCGTGCGGTTCTTTTCCTGAATACGGGTCCGCGGGGCGCTTTTCGTCATGCTCAAACCTTCGTCACTTCTGCCCAACATGGCGTCATCTTTGGAACAGGCAAGCCTTTTGCCATAGGATTGCGCGGAAAACTTGACTGGTGCTTCCCCTCTGCTAGCGTGCCTTTGACCACTTGGTCAAATCAAGCTTTTTCGCAGGCGCACCAAGATTGCCGCGACGACAGGAGGAAGGCCCGATGCCCGCACCCGGAGAAAATCTCAAGATCAACGGCGAGAGGCTTTGGAATAGCCTGATGGAAATGGCCAAGATCGGCCCTGGAGTTGCGGGTGGCAACAACCGCCAGACCCTGACCGATGAAGACGGCGAAGGCCGCCACCTGTTCCAGCGCTGGTGCGAGGCGGCCGGCATGACAATGGCGGTTGACGAGATCGGCAATATGTTTGCCCGCCGCGAGGGGACCGACCCCGAGGCCTTGCCGGTCTATATCGGCAGCCACCTCGATACCCAGCCGACTGGCGGCAAGTATGACGGTGTTCTGGGCGTTCTCGGCGGCCTTGAGGTGATCCGCACGATGAACGACCTCGGGATCAAGACCAAGCACCCAATCGTCGTGACCAACTGGACCAATGAAGAAGGCACCCGCTTTGCCCCGGCCATGCTCGCCTCGGGTGTTTTCACCGGCCGGCACAGCCTCGACTGGGCCTATGACCGGGTTGACGCCAAGGGCAAACGCTTTGGCGACGAGCTCGAGCGGATCGGCTGGAAGGGCCCAGAAAAGGTCGGCCAGCGCAAAATGCACGCGATGTTCGAGCTGCACATCGAGCAGGGCCCGATCCTCGAGGCCGAGGGCAAAGAGATCGGCGTTGTCACCCACGGGCAGGGCCTGCGCTGGATCGAATGCACGGTGACGGGCAAGGACAGCCACACCGGCTCGACGCCCATGCATATGCGCAAGAATGCGGGCCGGGGCTTGGCTCTCATCACCGAGCTTGTCCACGAGATCGCGATGAAGAACCAGCCGGGCGCCGTGGGCGCCATCGGCCATATCGACGTCTATCCCAACAGCCGCAACGTGATCCCCGGCAGGGTTGTTTTTACCGTGGATATGCGCTCGCACCTGCCCGACAAGCTGCACGGCATGGTCGACGAATTGATGGCCCGCGCGCCGGGCGTGTGCGAGGCGATCGGCGTGAGCTTTGAGGCCAAGATCGTAGGCCAGTTCGAGCCGCCCGCTTTCGACGAGGGCTGTGTCGCCGCCGTGCGCAATGCCGCCGAGCGTTTGGGCTATAGCCACATGGATATCATCTCGGGCGCGGGCCACGATGCCTGCTGGATCAACGACGTTGCGCCCACCGCGATGATCATGTGCCCCTGTGTCGATGGCCTGTCGCATAACGAGGCCGAAGAGATCAGCCCCGACTGGGCGGCGAAAGGGACGGATGTTTTGTTCCACGCGGTCTTGGAGACGGCGGGGATCGAGAGCTAGGGCAAGGCCGGGGGCTAGCCCCCGGACCCCCAGAGTATTTGAGGCCAAAAGAAATAGGGGCCGGGGCCGGGCCAGGATAGGGAGAGAGCCATGAGCACAGTCATCAAGAACGGCACCATCGTCACCGCCGATCTGACCTATACGGCCGATGTCCTGATCGAGGGCGGGCGGATTGTCGAGATCGGGCAGGGGCTCAAGGGCGGCGAGGTGCTCGATGCTACGGGCTGTTATGTGATGCCTGGCGGGATTGATCCGCATACGCACCTCGAGATGCCGTTCATGGGCACCTATTCGAGCGACGATTTCGAGAGCGGCACGCGCGCGGCGCTGTCGGGCGGGACGACGATGGTTGTCGATTTCGTGCTGCCGGGGCAGGGGCAGGGCCTCGTCGATGCCATGCAGATGTGGCACAACAAATCGACCCGCGCCAATTGCGACTATTCCTACCACATGGCGGTGACATGGTGGGGCGAGAAGGTCTTTGACGAGATGGAGACCGTGGTCCGCGACAAGGGCATCAACACCTTCAAGCATTTCATGGCCTACAAGGGCGCGCTAATGGTGAATGACGACGAGATGTATGCCTCGTTCCAGCGCCTTGGCGAATTGGGGGCGATTGCTCTCGTCCATGCCGAGAACGGCGATGTGGTGGCCGAGCTTTCGGCCAAGCTCTTGCGCGAGGGCAATACCGGACCCGAGGCCCATGCCTATTCCCGCCCGCCGCAGGTCGAGGGGGAAGCGACGAACCGCGCCATCATGATCGCCGATATGGCAGGCGTGCCGCTTTATGTGGTGCATACCTCTTGCGAAGAGGCGCACGAGGCGATCCGGCGGGCGCGGATGCAGGGCAAGCGCGTCTGGGGCGAGCCGTTGATCCAGCACCTGACGCTCGACGAGAGCGAGTATTTCAACGCCGACTGGGATCATGCCGCCCGCCGCGTCATGTCGCCCCCGTTCCGCAACAAGAAGCATCAGGACAGCCTCTGGGCCGGCCTGCAATCCGGCAGCCTCTCGGTCGTGGCGACCGATCACTGCGCCTTTACCACCGATCAAAAGCGGTTTGGCGTGGGCGATTTTACCAAGATCCCCAACGGCACGGGGGGGCTTGAAGACCGGATGCCGATGCTATGGACCCATGGCGTGGAAACCGGGCGTCTGACGCCTAATGAATTCGTTGCGGTCACGTCAACAAACATTGCCAAGATCCTGAATTGCTATCCGAAAAAAGGTGCGGTTCT
>JBFEXG010000231.1:0-3964 GCA_041546005.1 Paracoccaceae bacterium | reverse complement strand
TCGTGGGCAACGTCATGGGCGCCTGCGGCATGGCTGAAGCCAGCGGCAAAAATCAGGCCGAGGCCGATCATTGCGGTCAGGGCGATGGCATAAACGTCGGTCGACGCGCGGGTCTTGGCGATAGCTTTAATCATCTTGTCTCCTGTCCCGTCACACCCGACGGGGTTTTGGTTGCACGTGCAAGGCCGGTCTCCTGGCTTGCGGGTCGTCGCGTGATGCCTGCCTTCCCGGTTGCCCAGTGGCCTCGTTGGCATCCGCTCGCCGCATACAGTCGCGGGGGCGGCTGCGGACTTGGGCCTCCTGTCTGGATCAGCCCTCACCGCATTCCCATTTCATCCCCAAGCGCTTTGCGCCCTTCACGGGGAACCATGCCCCACCCTTGTCGCCCGTGGTGGCCCTGGCCGTCAAGGCTGATTCCGACAGGCGGCGGCGCTGAAACGGCGCGGAGTTCAGCCGGTGTGACGGGCTTGAGCAGCCGAAAACCGCCATATCTTGTGGATAACCCGCCGATATCCGGCAGATTTGGGGTGCTCGCGTTGACTCCGCCGCCATCGGGGTCGCAGACTTCCCCTCCAGAGGAATCATTGCCGGACGTCTTGCGTGCGTTTCACCAAACTGCGCCTCAACGGGTTCAAAAGCTTCGTCGACCCGACCGACCTGATCATCGCCGATGGCCTTACCGGGGTTGTCGGGCCGAACGGCTGTGGCAAGTCGAACCTCCTAGAAGCGCTGCGCTGGGTGATGGGCGAGAACCGCCCCACGGCGATGCGCGGCGGCGGCATGGAAGACGTGATCTTTGCTGGAGCCGCCACGCGACCCGCCCGCAATTACGCCGAGGTTGCCCTACATATTGACAATTCCGAGCGCCTCGCGCCCTCAGGGTTCAATGACGCCGATCACCTCGAGATCGTTCGCCGTATCACCCGCGATGCGGGCTCCGCCTACAAGGTCGGCACCAAAGAGGTCCGCGCCCGTGACGTGCAGATGCTTTTCGCCGATGCCTCGACCGGCGCGCATTCGCCGGCGCTCGTGCGGCAGGGCCAGATTTCCGAGCTCATCAACTCCAAGCCTCGCTCGCGCCGCCGCATCCTCGAAGAGGCCGCCGGCATCTCGGGCCTTTATCAGCGCCGGCATGAAGCCGAGTTGAAGCTCAACAGCGCCGAGCAAAATCTCGCCCGCGTCGATGACGTGATCGAGCAGCTGGCGAACCAGCTGCAGCAACTCGCCCGACAGGCCCGCCAAGCCGCCCGCTATCGCGAGATCGGCGACAAGCTGCGCACCTCAGAAGGGCTCTTGCTCTATCGCCGCTGGAAAGAGGCCGACGAGGCCCGCGCCGCCGCCGTGGCGCAGTTGCGCGAGCGGACGGTTCTGGCCGCGCAGGCCGAAACCGCCGCCCGCACCGCCGCCAAGGCGCGGACGGCTGCCGAAGATCGCCTGCCGCCTTTGCGCGAGGAAGAGGCCATCGCCGCCGCCGTCCTGCAACGCCTGCAGGTTCAGCGCGACACGCTTGCCGATCAGGAAGCCCGCGCTCGCGAGACGATCGTGACTCTCAAGGCGAGGATCGAGCAACTCGCCCGCGATATCGAACGCGAGGCGGGGCTCAACAAGGACGCAGGCGAAACCATCGAGCGCCTCGAATGGGAAGCCCGCGAGATAGCCAAGGCGGGGCAGGGGCACGACGCCAAGCTTGAGGCGGCACAGGCGGCTGCCCGCGAGGCGGCGTCTGTCTTGCAAGATCGCGAGAGCGACCTGTCGCAAATGACCGAAGACGCCGCCCGCCTCGCCGCGCGGCACCATTCGGCCCAGCGCCTTCTCGATGACAGCCGCAAGACGCTTGCCAAGGCCGAGGCCGATGCCGAACGGGCGAGCGAGACGATGAAAGACGCCGAGGCCGCGCTTGCCCGCGCCGAGGCCGATTTCGCCGCTGCCGGAGAGGCCGAGACCAAGGCTCGCGCGTCATCCGACGCCGCCGAGGTCGCGCTGACAGAAGCCGAGGCCGCCCGCGCCGATGTCCAATCGCGCGAGGTCGATGCTCGCGCCTCCCGCTCTGCCGCCGAGGGCGAGGCCAATGCTCTGCGGGCCGAGGTGGCTGCGCTCGCCAAGCTTGTCGAACGTGACACAAAGGAAGGCGGGCAGGTGCTCGATCTTCTGCGGGTGCAGGGCGGCTATGAAAAGGCGCTCGGCGCAGCTCTGGCCGATGATCTGCGGGCGCCCCAAGTGGATGCCGCGGGCCGCTCGGGCTGGGCCGTTCTGCCTGCCTATAGCGAGGCCCAGCCGCTCCCCGCCGGGATCAATGCGCTGACCAACTACGTCACCGTCCCTGAGGTACTCGTCCGCCGCATGGGGCAGGTGGGCCTTGTGGATCGCGCCGAGGGGGCCAAGCGTCAGGCCGAGCTGCGCCCCGGCCAGCGGCTGGTGAGCGTCGAGGGCGATCTGTGGCGCTGGGACGGCTTCCGCGCCGCAGCCGAGGATGCGCCGTCTGCCGCCGCGCTGCGGCTCCAGCAACTGAACCGCCTCGTTGAACTGAAGCGCGACCTTGAGGATGCCAACGCCAAATCCGATGGCGCCCGCCTAGCCCACGAGACGCTGACCAAGCGTCTGGCCGAGCTGACCGAGGCGGATCAGGCCGCCCGTGCCGCCCGCCGCGCCGCCGATCAGGCGGTCGCCGATGCCGCCCGTGCTCTGTCGCGCGCCGAGGCCGACCGCAATCTTGCCGAAGGCAAGCGCGAAAGCTCGGCTCTTGCCCAAGCGCGGCATCAGGAAGAGGCGATGGGGGCTCGCAAGACGCTGGCCGAGGCCGAAGCCGCCGCCAAAGAATTGCCTGACCTCGCCGAAGCGCGGGGCGCGCTTGAGGACGTCAAGCTCACCGTCGAAGCCGCGCGGATGACGATGATGGCCAAGCGTACCGCCCACGACGAGGTTCGCCGCGAGGGCGAGGCGCGTCTGCGCCGGAGCCAAGAGATCACCAAGGAAATTTCGGGCTGGAAGCACCGGCTTGAAACCGCGACCAAGCGCACCGCCGAACTCGCGGAGCGCAAAGAGGCCTCCGAGGCCGAACTGAAAGAGGCCGACGCCGCGCCCGAGGAAATCGCCGCCAAACGGTCCGAACTGGCCGATGCGATCGACGAGGCGGAAACGCGCCGCAAGGCAGCCGCCGATGCGCTGGCGAGCGGCGAGACGGCCCTGCGCGAAGCCCAGATCGCCGAGCGCGAGGCCGAACGCGCCGCCTCCGAGGCCCGCGAGGCGCGTGCCCGCTCAGACGCCCGCAACGAAGCCGCCCGCGAGACTGTCGCCTATGCGGCCGAGCGGATCAGAGAGGCGCAGGAGGTCACGCCCGAGCAGCTTCTCGAAAGCCTCGGTGCTGATCCCGAAAAGATGCCGCCCTCCGAAGACATCGAGGCGCAGGTCAATGCCCTCAAGCGCCAGCGCGATGCCTTGGGCGCGGTCAACCTCCGCGCCGAGGAGGACGCCAAGGAAGTTCAGGAAGAGCACGACACGCTGGTGAGCGAGAAGACCGACCTTGAGGAGGCGATCAAGACCCTGCGTTCGGGCATCTCGAGCCTCAACCGCGAGGGCCGCGAACGGCTTCTGACCGCGTTCGAGCAGGTCAACGAGAACTTCGGCCTTCTCTTCACCCACCTCTTCGGCGGCGGCGAGGCCAAGCTCGTGCTGGTCGAAAGCGACGACCCGCTCGAGGCGGGCCTCGAGATCATGTGCCAGCCGCCGGGCAAGAAGCTTGCCACGCTCTCGCTCCTTTCAGGCGGCGAACAGACCCTCACCGCGCTTGCCCTGATCTTCGCCGTCTTCCTCGCCAATCCCGCGCCGATCTGCGTGCTCGACGAGGTGGATGCACCCTTGGACGACGCCAACGTGACCCGCTTCTGCGATCTCTTGGATGAGATGTGCCGACGCACCGAGACCCGCTTCCTCATCATCACCCACCACGCGGTGACAATGAGCCGGA